>JBDTUL010000764.1:0-3075 GCA_040007735.1 Gammaproteobacteria bacterium
CCGTCCTGCTGGTTGGCGGCACGTTGTCTGGAGCAAACGCATTGGCCGACTCGCCTCATGGCGGTTACGGATCCGGCTACGGCATGGGCCCCGGAATGATGGGCGGCTACGGCATGGGCCGGGGCATGATGGGCGGTTACGGCATGGGCTCGGGCATGATGGGCGACCAGGATTCCGGCTACGGCATGATGGATCGTCAGGGTCATGGCTACGGCATGGGCTCCGGCATGATGGGCGGTTACGGTTCGACAGCCGACCTGAATCTCACGCCGGAACAGCGTGGCAAGATCGCCAAGATCCAGAACGACGTGCGACGCAAACACTGGGACCTGATGGGCAAGATGCAGGACGAGCAAGCGCAGATGAACGAGCAGTACGGCTCGAACCAGCACGACGACGCGGCGCTCAGCAAGAGCTTCCGCAACATGTCGGAACTGCGCCAGCAGATGTTCGACCTGTCGCTTGGCGCCCGTAGGCAGATGGATGCGGTGCTCACCGCCGAGCAGCGCGACAAACGGAACCACGGCTAGACCAGGCTTGATGCCGGGCGCGCCGGCATCACCAAGGGCTCAGGGAAACCTGGGCCCTTTCCTTTTGGGGCGCCGCTTCAGAAGGTTTCAGCGAGGATTCACGCCGGGTTAAGGACTTGCGCCGCGGCGCAGCCGACGATGGGCACGTTGCATCCACACGCCCAGAGGCCCTCCATGAAACCTCGCTACAACGCAACCCCGCCACCCGTGCGCTTCGCCGCGATGCTCTTCGCCGCGGTCGTGAGCTCCTCCATGCTCGCCGGCGTCGCCATCGGCCTCACTGGCGAGGGTTCGCCGGCGCCGTTGGCCGTGACCCCGCTCGCCGCTTAAACCCTGCCCACTCTCCGAAAGGCGATCACCATGCGCACACTTTTCAACACAGGCCTTGTCCCCCGGTTTGCGTCGCTCGCGACGCTACTCATCGTCGCGGGTCTTGCCGCGGGCGGCTATTCGCTCTACGCGCGCCCGCACCTGGTGATCGAGCTCGCACCTCCCGCGCAGCTCGCGGGCCGCGCCGAGGAGGTCGACAACTCGCGCGAATGCGAAGGCGGCGTGAGCTTGGCCTGCGTGTACCAGTAAGGCGCAGCCACGAATGCGAAGGGCCGGTCGCGGGACCGGCCCTGCTTGCCGCTGCGCAGAAGCGCTCAGCTCGCTGCGATGAGGTCCTTGATCGTGGTCGAGGCGCCGTTGGCTTTCACCGAGGCGACGCCGCCTTCCATGGCGTCGGTCGACGAATACATCTCGCTATTGCCAATGACCTGGCCGTTGGTGGCCTTGAGCACGAAGAACGGCTCGCCCGCCTTCGACGTCTTGCGCTCGTAGTGTGCGTCGGCCCCGGCGTTGGCCTGCACCGAAGCGATGCCGTCGGTGGCGGATTGGCGCGCGACGTACGACTGGCTGGTGAGGATGACCTCGTTGTTCCCGGCCTTGAGGTTGAACATGAATGCGCCCGGCGCCGTTTCCTTCAGTTCGAAATAACCGTTCATTTTGCGATCTTTCAAAGTGGTTTAGCGGCCCTGCGGCCGTCTGACGTGCATTTGTTCACGTCCGGGGTGCGCGCGTCGGTGCGATGGGCCACATACCACTGCGACAACCTCCCCGCGGCGTCGGTAGAAAGTTCCGCGGCGCGCAATACAGGGCATACTGGCGCCACGGGAGGTTTCACCATGAAAAAAGAGATATCGGCCGCAGACATGAAGGCGATGCTCATCGCGGAGTTCGCGAGGCTCAAGTCGCCGGAGTGCAAGACGTGCGTGGTGCCGCCGCAGCACTGGGGCCCCGCTCCCGGCCCCGGGCCCGGCTACTGGTACATGGAGAAGCCCGCGGATTGCCCGCACGGCTGCCGCCAGGTGCTGGCCGACCTCTGGGCCAACGCCACCACCGACTACAACATCGCGCCGCCACCCCGCGAGCGGGTGTAACCGAGGCTACGCGGCCGAGGTTCTGCACCTCCCGATGTAGTTGCGAGGGCTGGCCTTCCTCAGCGGCTGGAAATGCGGTGCGGATGGTCGCGCAGCGCGGTCCATTCCATCGCCGCTCGCGCCGCCGCGGTGCGCGTATAGAAGAAGCCGTTGCGCTCGAATCCGGCGATGAGCGTCGCTTTCGCCACCAGCACGCGCGAGGCGAATTCCGACGGGAAGATGGTCATCGTCGCGTAGTCGAGGAACGCGGGCCGGAAACCGAGGCGGGTCATGAGCGTCATTTCGTTTCCTCCTTCCAGGCATCGGGCCCGGCGTGTGAGGGCAGTCTCATCCTTCAACGCGCGACGGACTATGCGGTAGTACTCAGTTTCGGTGCCGCGGATGCCCATGCGCGACCAACGGTTGCGAGCGGCGGACGAATGGCGCGCGCCTTTACCGATGCAATTCTTTTTCGGGTTTTCGCTCGCCTGTGGCGCCGCCGCGCGGTCTGATGGCGGCGCATCACCCATCAAATCCATCGAGGGAGGGAACGCGAGTGAGATCGAAAGTGTTGTGGTTGGTCGGGTGCGCGGTGGTCTGGGCGTTGTCGGTGACCGCCGCGCTCGCCGAAGGCGACAAGCGCACTGCGAGCGCCGATAAGGCGGTGGAATGCGCACGCGAGGCGAAGGGCCTCAAGGGCGAGGACCACCAGAAGTCGGTGAGCGAGTGCATGAAGGGGCGCGTGCCCGCGCCCTACAGCGGTCACAGCCAGCAGGAGAAGATGAAGTACTGCAACGTGGAGGCGGGCCGCAAGGCGCTGCACGGCGACGAGCGCCGCGCCTTCATGAGTTCGTGCCTGCGGGGCTGAGCGGTACCGGGGCGGGGCCCTCGCCCGGGACCTTCGCAATCGTCCTGCAAGACTGCGCGCGCGGTTTCCTGTGCGCCACTTCACTTCCCACGGTCGTTTATCCGGCAGTCTTTCCGGCCGTCGCGCATCGGGGCCCTACGGTCGGTCCGATTGGCGCTGCCGCGGCGGCCGGGAAGATAGTGGCCATACGGCACCGAGGTCCTGAGTGGCGTGCCGGGAAGGGAGTCGCGCAATGCGCAGCCTGCTCGTGATCGTGATAGTTGCCTTGAGTTGTGCC
>JBDTUL010000765.1:0-3067 GCA_040007735.1 Gammaproteobacteria bacterium
GAACTCGACGAGGTCAGCGTCGGCGCAAGCGACTTTCCATTTAAACTCCTGCACAAGGGGACGGTCAGCGGCTCCTCGTTCATCGGCAACACTGGCGTCGCGCTCGCCGTGAATGGGGAGGCGCGCATCACGAGCAGCCGCTTCATTGGCAACGAGGAGGCGCTCTTCATGGGCGAAGGCTCAGTTCGCTCCTGCGATTTCCAAAGCAACACCAAGGGCGCGGTACGGATCAGCGGACTGGATACGCCGGCAGAAGTCTTGCACTCGACGTTCACGGGCACGCGGGGCGGACCGGCGCTGGCGATCGCCTCGCAGGCGCGTCAGGCCGGCCCGATCGAGGTGAGAGTGCGCGCGAACGTATTCACCGACAACGCCGAGGGCGCCATGCAGATATTCGACACCGTCGAGGAGGCCCGCGGCTTCAACCTTCCGGTGGCCACCATCAATGCGTTGATGCAGTTGCCTCCGGCGCGCTTTGCGCTCTCCTATAACCGCTTCATCGGCAATCGCGGCGGCCGCGGTGCGGCCGTCACGGCCGATCTTGCCCGTTCCGCCGGTTTCTTCTCGACCGGCGACATCTTCATCAATAACACTTCGACGGGCGAGGGGGGCGCCGTGTTCGCCGCCGGCGGCTCCTTGACGCTCACCCATGCGGTGCTGCGGGGAAACCACGCAGCTGGCCGTGGCGCAGCCATTACGGCCGGACCCTCGTCTCACGTCAACGTCGCCAACAGCCTGGTGATTGGCAATACCGGCACGGATGGAGCGGTCGCAGGCGGAACGATCACGCTCGCGAATGTCACGGTTGCGGAGAACAGTGCCGCAGGGATTAGGCTTGATGCTACGGGCTCCCGCGTCGAGAACTCAATTTTCGGCCACAACCAACCGGCCAATTGTGCGGGGGTCGTGGCGGGCGTCTTCCAGGGCAGGAACGCCGTTTCCGACGCCTCGTGCCCGGGCGTTGAGCCTTCAGAAGCGTCACTCGACACCTTCTTCGTTCCGGAGCCTGGTAGTATCGCTTTGCGTATAGGCGATCCTGCTGTCTGTCGAAATGCGCCCGTGGGCGGCGTTGATCTCGCCTTCCAGGGGCGGCTGGATCCGGGCAGTTGCGCCTTGGGTGCTTTCGAGCGCGCACCCGAGGCGAAGCTGGCGCGCCGGACCGATCGCCGCGAGGTACACGCCGATTCTTCTGACGAATTCACCGAGGGTGATGGCTACCGTCCGCCGCCGCTTGCCACCGGACTTCCGTCGCCCCGTCCAACGCCGGCCTCTGCGCCTGGGGACACGCTGGCTGCCCTACGGGGCGTGGGTATCGATTTCAGCGTTCCCGAGCCCGATTTGCGGGAGTGGCTGGCTAACAGCCAGTTCACGCCGTACCCGTCGATCACCGCCGTACTGCTGGATTTGCTGAGGCCGCATGGCCTGCGCGGTTTAGTCTATCTCGACGTCATCGTGTGGAACTATGAGCATACTCCGGCCGCGCGGTCTCCACGCGAGGTTAGCGACGTCAATCTCGACCTGCTCAAGGCGGCCATGGTGGAGGGCTACAATACCCGCCACGGAACCACCGCGCACGCTTTCGCGGACATCGTTCAATGAGAGGCCGGAGAGATATCAAGTTCCTTTTAGCCCTCTGCGCTTTCAGCCTTTCCCAAGGAGTCGCTCGCGCCGCGCCTATCGACTCGCTTCTGGCCGCCATCGCGACGGAGGAGATAGCGCCTGCGGTGCGTGTCCGACTATTCGTGAGGCGCGGCGACATCGCGGACGTCTACTACATCGACCGTATCCGACCGGGCCGACTGCGCGTGCTGAAAAATCCTCGGCAGAACGGGTTGGAGATGATCGTCATTGGAAATCGGCAATGGCTGCGCACAGCGTCCGGGTGGAAGGCAGCGCCTGCACTCGCAGGCAGCACCGGAGAAGCCGCGCCCTCGCTGACCGCACTGCTCAAGAATGGGCTCACCAGCGCCGTTGAGCAGGCCGATGCAGACGGTAGCCGCATCATCGAGGGCCAGATTACATGGTCTGCCTCAACAATGTGCAAGGGCAAGCTTCGGGTGCATATCGAGCCAAGTGGGCGCCCCTTCTTCCTCGGCTTCGAGGGCGAGTGCGCATCCAAGCCGACCGTGTTCCGCCAGGCGATGTCCTATGACGGCGGGTTCAGCATCGAGCCACCCAACTAGGCGCGAATGCGACCAGATGTCAGGCGAAGACGGGACGCTTTTGCGTGTTTGAACTCGGGTGATCACGGTATGTGAGATCGCCGCCCGTCCCAACAAGGGCGCACAATCATAGGCGTCATTATCCGATGTAGGTCGAAGGCCGCGTCGGTTGGCGGCGGCGAGCAAGTTGATCTTGTGAGCAACTGCGCGGGCAGCGTACAGCGCTCCCCCCCTAGCGGCGGTAAACGGCGTGTCATCGAGACGTAAAAGCGCAGGACATAACCGATCGCGATGCCGCATAAAAATGGCATACCGGTCAGGATCGCGAATTCAGCGAACGGATTCAGCGATCAGTGCTGACTGATGGCGCTCATTGAGATGAAAGCTACGACAGCGATGATGCCTAGTGCTTCCAACATGGAAGACCTCACACGGTGTGCCCCATTAGATAAACCTTGAAAATCCTATCGCGACGCACGGATGACTGCGCGAGGAAACAATATCCATCTGGTTCAAAATTTGAACAGCAAGCCGCCCGGTTCCTGAGCGTGAAACTCTTGCCGATGTTGATGGCTTCGGGCTTCACCCTGGTAATCGTCCACTGGCACGTTGCCAAAGACAAAACCTGCCGGACCTGGGTCTATCTTACTGGCCTCTGATAAAATTACGAGGCGCCTGAGTTTAAGAACTTCAATAAATAATTGTTCGAGGCTCTGCGGCTTCGTTATTGCTGTGCTCTTCTGAACCATGGGGCGGCTCCCAAAGTGGTGCAATACGAAGGCGTGATCTTAGTGCTCTTTGGATCTGTCGTCTGTACGATGGGAGACTTAGGAACCCAATAAGCGCCGCGACTGAACCGCCCCGGGTTTGCCGGAGGCCATTTGGTTTAAGTTATGCCGCCATGG
>JBDTUL010000766.1:0-3038 GCA_040007735.1 Gammaproteobacteria bacterium
ACAGGATGCCCGGTTCTTCGCCGCGCTCGGTGAGCGCGGCGGCGACCTCGAACACGCGCTCTTGCGTGACCACAGACTTTGCCATGCAGACCTCCAAACGTTTGAATTTACGGTAATTACCATAATCGTAATTACCGCAATTGTCAATCGGACTGCGACGATCGGCCAAGGGCTCGTGAACCTTGGGCCGACCGTAACGTCTTTACTACAATTCACGGCGGTGGAGAGGTTTTGGGGAACGGGCCGCGCAGCCCGGACTCCTAGCCGATTATTCGTTCTTCGACATCTGAACTCCTGCTTGACATGTAGTGCACGCTTAGATATCTTAAAGATATCCAATTCAGGGGTGAACTCTATGGCTACTCGCAGTTCCATCGATCAAATTGCATTCCGCTACCGGCCGATCGACAGCGCAACCGGCGTGAGCCGCGACACCGCGAAACGTCTTGCGGAACGCCTGGGCGTCGACGAGACCCAGGCCATTCATCGCGCCCTGCACGACATGGCGGTCAAGTTGCTGCCCCAATATGAGGCAGACGACGGACCACTGACGGCCGCTCAAGCGCGTCAGATCAAGAGGCTCGCTCCGCAGGGCAAGAAGAAGTCGGTCCGTTCCAGCCTCTTCGAGGTGGAGCCCGCATGACATCGCAGTGGTGGGCCGAGCCCACCGCCGGCGAGATTGTCTGGTGCCATTTTCCCGACGACATCGACCCGCGCCCGAAGCCTCGGCCGGCCTTGGTCCTGGCAGTCTTCGATGATGATTCGCCGCGTTTCACGGTACGCGTCGCGTACGGAACCAGCCAGCGGACGACGACCTTGCACCGAGGTGAATTTTCCATCCTTCGCGATCGAAATCCAGCCGCCTACGAGGCCGCGTGCCTCAGCTATGACACCAAGTTCGATCTGAAACAGGCGCTCGATCTGCCGTACGCCACAGAGTGGTTCTCGGTGCCTCCAGCCGCACCACATGGTCAGATCCCCAAGCTCGGCACGCTGCATCCGTCTTTGGTACGGGATGTCCAGGCGGTGTTTCGAGCGGCCACGTCCTGAACCGATGGTTGGCTTGACCTCATGCGTAGAGGAATTTCGTCGCCATGCGAAATTGCTTTTTTGCAGCGATAGCCGATGCTAGTTTCCCGACGTGGCCTGTCCGTCCTGCGATCCAATTCTCGACGGGGCAAAGTTCAGACTTGAGCGAAACAAGTCCGGCAGAGTCCAGAGTTGGGTGCGTTGCTCACTCGGACGTCGATGATTGGCAAGTCGCCAAGTCGCTGATTTGAACGCCAATAGAGTTCAGCGGTGAATGCGCATCGACAACAGGTCCGACCAGGAGAGGAGGTTGGGGCGTCGTAGAGAGGAATACAATCTAGACAGCTAGATGGATGCGAAGCGTAACCCCAGCCCTGGAGACTTCACCATGACAACCGTGGGAATCTTTGACGCCAAGAACCGCCTGTCCGAACTCGTCGAGCGGGCCGCGCGCGGCGAGGAAATCGTCATCACACGACGCGGCGAGCAGGTCGCACGCCTGATGCCGCCCCGGGCCCCCGACGCGCTCGGCCAGGCCCAAGCCCTGGCGAGCAGAATCCGCCGCAGCCGCGCCGGCCAGCCGCTGGGCGATGGGGTCTCGATCCGCGACATGATCGAAGAGGGCCGGCGCTGATGGTCGATGCGTCGTCGTCGGATGCGGTTTCATCGGGCTGGGTGATCGACGCGTCGGTCACGATGCCGTGGTTCTTTGCGGACGAGGCCACGCCGTTCACCGAGGGCCTCCTCGATGCGCTGGGCGCCCAGGCGCTGTGGGCGCCGACGCTGTGGGTGCTCGAGTGCACCAACGTCCTGCAGAGCGCGCAGCGCCGGCGACGCATCGACGCCCACCGTCGCGCGGAAATCGCCTCCGAACTGAGCGCCTTGCCAGTGCGCCTCGACCCGGAGATCCCCGACTTCGTCAGTCTGGACCGGCTGGCGGCAGCGCACGGTCTGAGCGCCTACGACGCCGCCTACCTCGACCTCGCCCTGCGCCGGTCCCTGGTGCTGGTCAGTCTCGACACCCAATTGCTCGCCGCCGCCAAGGCCCTTGGGCATCCGGTGCTGAATGCCGCGCCGATTCAGCCAGTGCAATGACGGCGCACACAGGGCAGGGCGGAGTGGCGCCTCTTTTCGGCGGGTCGACCCCCACCGCCCCGCGAAGCGACTCCCCGGTCAGCGCAGCACGGCAGCGCAAGCTGCACGTCGGCCATTTCGCCGTCATGCGCGCGGTGGTCCAGGGGCTCGATCCTCGCGAAAGTTGGGAGCGCTAATTCCGCGTCGAAGGCGAGGCCACGGACCGGCGCACGGTGCGCGCCACCGTCGCCTGGATCCGCGACGAGTTCGTGGCCGCCGCGAAGCGCCAGGACCGGTACGGCACGGCGCGCCTGGTGCGCATCGATGCGACTCGCCTCGCCGACCCGTCGCTGGAACTACCGAGCCTTGAAGCCTTCGCCGAAGCGCGTGGCCTCGAAGACGAGCGCCAGACCGATCAGATGGTCGCCTATGAAGCCGAGTACGGCCGGGCAACGCAGCGACTGCGCCAGCACGCGCGCCTGATCGCCCGCCAGCTCGAAGCGCTGCGCTGGCTCGAAGGTTTAGTTGCCCAATCCCCGAAGGCCGGCGACTCGGTCGCCGCCTGGCTGAACCCGACGCTGGCCGGCCACTTGGAGGCAGCCGACATCTTCACGCTGGCCCAGCTGGTCGAGCGAATCAACGGTATTGGCCGGCGGTGGTACGCCGGCATCAAGGCGATGGGGGAGGGCAAGGCCATGCGCATCGAAGAGTGGCTGAAGGATGTGGCCAACGCGCACCGCGACAGCCTCGAGCTGCAACTCGGCCGCCACGTCGCGATGGCGCGCAGCAAGCTCTATGCGCACGAACTCAACGCCGTGGTCCATGCCGGTCCGTCCAAGGTTGATCTGCAAGCCGGCGGTGCTCGCCAGCTCGTCCACGGGAGAGCGGCCAAAACCGGGGGCCAAATCGGGCGGCCCTGACCAGCAGCTGGCAAG
>JBDTUL010000767.1:0-3035 GCA_040007735.1 Gammaproteobacteria bacterium
CTCGTGGGGTATCAGTTACTGCGCTTGCGCCGGAACCTCAAGGCCGGACGTTTCGGATCGCGGCTCGCGGTGCGGCTGGTGCTGCTGTTCGCGCTGGTCGCCGTGCTTCCGGGCGTTCTGGTCTACGCCGTTTCAGTGCAGTTTCTCGGGAAAAGCATTGAAAGCTGGTTCGACGTGCGTGTCGATCGCGCGCTCGAAGGCGGCTTGAATCTCGGCCGCAGCTCGCTCGACTATTTGCTGAAAGAGACTGGAAACAAGGCAACGCAGATCGCGCTGTCGCTCTCCGAGGGAGGCGGAGCGAGCCTCGGAACACGGTTGAACCGCGCAGCCGAGCAGGCCGGGGTCTACGAGGCGACGCTATTTTCCGCAACGGGCAATGTGCTCGCCGTCGGCGGAATCGGGGGCTCGACGGCCACGCCGGAACCGCCGCCCGCTCAGGCCCTGCGGCGCGCCCGCCTGCAGCAGGCCTATTCGGCCATCGAGCCCGCACAGGATGGCGGCCTGGTACTGCGCGTCGTGAGTCCGGTCAACACCGACGATCGCCTGGAACCGCTCAAGCTGTTGCAGGTAGTTGAGCCGGTGCCCAAGGCGCTGGCGGCGGATGCCGAAAAGGTCCAGGCCGGATGGCGCGACTACCAGGAGATCTCCTTTTCGCGGCACGCGCTGAAGCGGCTGTACGCACTGACGCTCACGTTGACGTTGTTGCTGGCGCTGACGACGGCTCTCGGCCTCGCCGTTGTGCTGTCCGAGCGCTTTGCCGCACCGCTAGGCCTGCTGGCGGAAGGCACGCGTGCCGTCGCACAGGGGGACTTCACGCGGCGTCAGCCGGTGACCTCACGCGATGAACTGGGCGTGCTTACGGAGTCGTTCAACCAGATGACGGCGCAGCTCGCCGAAGCACAGAATCGAACCGAGGAAAGCCGGCGTGCGATCGAGACCACGCGGGCCTATCTCGAGAGCATCCTCGGGAATCTATCGACCGGTGTGCTCGCGTTCGACGATATGTACCGCTTGCGTACGGCGAATGCGAGCGCCGCGGTGATCCTGCAACAACCGATCGCCGATCTGACAGGCGTGCCGTTGTCGGAATGGGGAGAAAAATTTCCGGCGATCTCGGCGGCCGCACAGCTCATCGACGAGGGGTTCCGGACCAGCCGCGACGGACATTGGCAGCGGCAGGCTGAACTGGCGGTGGCCAATCTGACCCGCGTGCTTCTGGTTCGCGGCTCGCGCTTGCCGGTCAGCCCCGTAGCGGGCTACGTGGTAGTCTTCGACGACGTCACCGACTTGGCACAGGCACAACGCGACGCCGCGTGGGCGGAAGTTGCCCGGCGCCTTGCGCATGAAATCAAGAATCCGTTGACCCCCATCCAGCTTTCGGCGGAGCGGCTGGAGCATAAACTCGTATCGAAGCTGTCCGGCCCGGACCAGGAGACGTTGAAGCGCGGCGCGCAGACCATCATCGCGCAGGTTGCCGCAATGAAGCAGATGGTCGACGACTTCGCGATTTACGCGCGACAGCCGCGGCCGGGCACTATGCAGGCGGTCGACCTCGCCGCCCTCTTGCAGGACGTGCTCGCGTTGTACGACAATCTGCGCCCGCACCTCACGCTGTCGCTGTCATCCGAACCGCTCATCATCCAGGGCGAACCCACCCGCCTGCGCCAGGTGTTCCATAACCTTCTTCAGAATGCGATTGACGCCCAGACGGAGGTCGCCGAACCTCGCTACGAGATCACGCTCGAGGCGCACGACGACACCGTGGCGCTGGCGATCGGCGATGCCGGCGCCGGCTTTGCCGACGATGTGCTGCGACGCGCATTCGAACCCTACGTGACCACCAAGGCGAAAGGTACCGGACTCGGACTCGCGATCGTGAAGAAAATCATCGAAGAGCACCGCGGCCGTGTGGAGCTCGCCAATCGTGCTCCGCGCGGCGCGCGCGTCACTCTGGTCTTTCCCCGCGCCGGGCACCCGCCGGCATAGCATGAGCAATTGATGATTCAAGCCAAGGAAATCCTGATTGTCGACGACGAAGTCGGCATCCGCGAATTGCTTTCGGAAATCCTGCAGGACGAAGGCTATCGCGTCAGCGTTGCCGAGAACGCGACAGCGGCGCGCGCCTATCGCGTCAAGCAACAGCCGGCGCTGGTCCTGCTCGATATCTGGATGCCAGACACCGACGGCGTGACGTTGCTGCGCGAATGGGCAGCGGCAGGACAACTGACGATGCCCGTCGTCATGATGTCGGGCCACGGAACCATCGAAACAGCCGTCGAGGCGACCAAGATCGGTGCCTTCGACTTCCTCGAGAAGCCGGTCGGCTTGCAGAAACTCCTCGGCACGGTGTCGCGTGCATTGAAGGCCGCCTCTGCCAAGCAGCCGCAGCGCGTCGCGCTCGCGGAAATTGGTACGGGCGCTGCGGTGCGCGAGGTCGAGCGGCAACTCGAGCAACTGCTGGTCACGCACAAGCCGATATTGATCCTGGGCGAGCCGGGTACCGGCCACGATGCGGCAGCGCGTGCGCTGCGCCTTCCCGAGGCGCCGTGGGTCGCACTGACGAACGGTCAGCGCCTCGCGGCCAATCCACTGGCATTGCTCGAAGAGGCGCGGGAAGGGACGCTGTACTGCGCCGAGATCGGCCAGTATTCGAAGGCCGAACAGAAAGGGCTCGCGTTCCTGCTGCCCAAGCTCGACCGGGTGGGCGTGACTTTCGTGGGCACGAGCGCCGAACCGCTGGGCAATCTCGCCGCCGAAGGCAAGTTCGACGCCTCGCTCCTGTCGGCACTCGCGGTCGGCGCTGTTTTGCTTCCGCCGTTGCGCGCGCGCCGCGACGACATTCCGGCGCTCATCGACCGCTTCTGGGCAGCGGCCGCCGGCGAGAGCCGGATGGTCCAGCAGACATTCACCACGCCCGGCGCCGCACTGGAGCCGTCGTCACTCAATGCCCTCGCTGCCGCGTATTGGCCGGGCAATCTCGACCATCTGCAGAGCGTGATCACGAACCTCGCCCTGAATGCGGGCGCGATCACGCA
>JBDTUL010000768.1:0-3034 GCA_040007735.1 Gammaproteobacteria bacterium
CATCCGCGACGCGCTCGAGCAAAGCGCGGGCAGGACCAACGGTCGCTATGCCGATGTGGACTGGACGCCCATCCGCTATCTCAATCGCAACTTCCCGCATGCCACCCTGATGGGGTTCCTGCGCGTGGCGCGTACCTGTCTGGTAACGCCACTTCGTGACGGCATGAATCTCGTTGCCAAGGAATTCGTGGCCGCACAGGACCCCGCCGATCCCGGTGTGCTCGTGCTTTCGGATCGTGCTGGCGCGGCGTGCGAGCTCACCCACGCATTGCTGGTGAATCCCTACGACACGCGTGGAATCGCGCGAGCATTGCGGCAGTCGTTGAGCATGCCTCTCCAGGAGCGCCGTGCACGCCAGGAGAAACTGCTCTGCGCGCTTGCCGCGCGCGATATCCATGCCTGGCATCGGGGCTTCACAGAGACTCTGTCGCATGCCCGATCCAACCGAAGCCCTGGGTGTGGCATCGATCTTTCAACACAGGACACAATGAGATCACGGCGCCGTGCGTGACGTTTTTCACAAGGCAGGCCCGCTGCTGTTGTCGGCGCCGGTGTGGCGAGCGCGGGTTCTGCTCTGGATTGCCGCGGGTGCCGTTGGCGTTGTTGCCGTTCTCTTCGCACGTCTGGCAGATAGCGCACAGAACGCGTTTCACCGCATTCAGGCGGCGAACCCAGTGTGGCCGTGGATCATCACTCCGCTCGGCATCGCTGTCATCAGCTGGGTAACTCGCCGCTACTTCAAGGGCGCGGAGGGAAGCGGCATTCCGCAGACAATCTTTGCATCGGGGCGTGAGGCCGGCCCCCTTGGCTTGCAGTTGTTGCGCATTCGCGTAGTCGCCGGTCGCATAGTGCTCGCTGCGGGCGCGCTTCTGTGCGGGGCGTCGATCGGGCGCGAAGGGCCAACAGTGCATATCGGTGCGGCTATCACGCATGCGTTCTCGCGCTGGATGCCCCAGGGAGATCCGCGTTCGCGACGTCACGCGTTGATTCTGGCCGGTGGCGCAGCCGGCGTAGCCGCCGCGTTCAACACTCCACTGGCAGGCGTAGTGTTCGCAATCGAGGAGCTGTCGCGGTCTTTCGAGGAGCGCGCCAGTGGCACTACGCTCACCGCGGTGATCCTCGCCGGCGTCGCGGCCATCGCCCTTTCCGGAAACTATAGCTACTTCGGTGAGCCGCAACTGTACTCCCTGGCGCAGCCCATCACGCTGGGCGTGCTTGCCGTCGCCGCGCTTTGCGGGCTCGCGGGGGGTCTCTTCAGCCGACTCACGCTGGCCACATCGCATGGCTTGCCAGGGGTCGTGGGTCGATTTCAGAAACGGCACTTCGTCTGGTTCGCACTGGGGTGTGGTCTTGCGCTCGCGGGATTGGGCGCGATAACAGGAGGGCTTACCTATGGAACCGGCTACGCCGAAGCGCGGATGGTGCTCGAGAACGGAGGGCAACTGCCCTGGTCGTACGCGCCGGCGCGCGCGCTCGCGACGCTACTCTCACTTCTCAGCGGCATTCCGGCGGGGCTCCTCGCACCATCGCTCTCCGTTGGAGCGGGGCTCGGACAGATGCTGGGTGGCCTGTTGGGTTCGGGCACCGGGGCGGAGTTCGCGATCCTCGGGATGTGTGGCTATCTCGCCGGCGTCACTCAGGCGCCACTGACGTCTTTCGTTATCGTGATGGAAATGACCACGGGGCACCAGATCGTTTTGCCGTTGATGCTCACGGCGACGATCGCCACGGTCGCTTCGAAGTTGTTGTCGCCGCCGCTGTACCGCACGCTCGCGGAGCGCTATGCGTCGCCGTAGCGCTCGGACATCGCGAGGTGTCGCAAGGACCCGGGGAGAAGCTTTCGAATGCAGATGCTGGATTCGGTTGCGCTCGTCGTTGCGCTGACGGCGGTTCTTGCGTGGGTCAACGCCCGCTTCATACGTTTGCCGACGACGATGGGTGTGCTCTCGATCGCGCTCCTGTTGTCACTGGGGCTGGTCGGCTTCAGCCACTTTGGTTTCACGGATCTCGAAGCCGGGGAGCGTCAGCTGCTGAGCTCGATCGATTTCACGGACGTTCTCATGCAGGGAATGCTGTCGATGTTGCGGTTCGCCGGCGCATTGCACGTGGAATGGCATCATCTGCGGCGCTACCTTCGCCAGATCGCGGCGCTTGCCGTTGCCGGCACCGTAGCCTCAACCCTTCTCATTGGGTTTGCGGCGTGGTACGCACTTGCCTGGGTCGGTATACCCCTGCCGCTTGGTTATTGCCTGGTCTTCGGCGCGCTGATCTCGCCCACCGACCCCATTGCCGTCCTCGGCATACTCAAATCGGCCCATGTGCCCCACAACCTGGAGACGACGATCGCCGGGGAGTCGCTCTTCAATGACGGTGTCGGTGTCGTCCTGTTCACGCTGGTGATCGCGCTGGTCACGCAGAACTCCGTGCCGACCTGGGGAGAGGGTTTCGAATTGTTCGTACGTGAGGCCTTTGGCGGAATCGCTTACGGCGGTCTGCTCGGCCTGTTGGGTTATCTGATGTTGAAGAGCATTGACGACGCGCACGTAGAGATACTGCTCACTCTCGGGCTCGTGCTCGGAGGATATGCGCTGGCGAACGAGCTGCATGTGTCCGGACCCATCGCGATGGTGGTTGCCGGGCTGTTCATCGGCAATGAGGGCCGGCGCACGGCAATGTCCGATCGCACGCGGGGTGCGCTCGATACGTTCTGGGGTGTCGTCGATGAGATTCTGAATGCGGTCCTGTTCGTCCTGATCGGTCTCGAGGTGGTCATCATCCAGTTCCCGGACGGATGGCTCGGCGCCGCGCTGGCCATCATCGCCGTCACTCTGGCTGCACGCGCGCTCACCGTGGGGTTGCCCGTGTCGATCGCACGGCCCTGGTTCGGGCTGCCGCGGGGCTCGGTGCGTGTATTGACGTGGGGAGGTGTGAGAGGGGGAATTTCAGTCGCCCTTGCATTGGCCCTGCCGCACGGTGAGCACCGGGATGTCGTGGTCATGCTCACTTACTGCGTAGTCGTGTTCTCGATCCTCGT
>JBDTUL010000769.1:0-3025 GCA_040007735.1 Gammaproteobacteria bacterium
AGAGCTTGGGTTACTGGAGCCATTCGAGATTCCTCCTCAGCCAGTTTTGGTTGTTTTCCTACAACCTTGGCGAGGATTATCCGTCAGTTGGCGCCGCTCGCGAAAGCTTTATGTTTGATGGTGCGGATGACGCGGAGCGATGAGTCTCTCGTCCCAGTCGCGGTTGTCTTCGGCGCAAAGGGTTGTGCGTGGCGTATGCGGAGTCTCAGTTGCGCTAAGGGTTCAGGGCACCGCTCGCTGGACCGGTCCATCGGAAGCTCGGCAAAAAGCGTCCCTGCTTTTTGACGTGCCCTGAACCCTTAGCGCAACCGAGCCTCCGCCCGATTGCAGTGGCGGAATCTTATCTCAGTGGTGGCAGATACTCGCCTCGGTCGCCCTTCTTCTCCCTCTCTTCTCAGCCGCCCGGCGATTGGGCTTCTTAAGGGCAAGCCTCCTCAGCAATAGTCGCTTGAGCCGGCTCACCCACCCCATTCCGCAATTGCAAAACCAGCTTCTCCCACTCCCCCACCTGCCAGTCCGCCTTGGCATGAATCCCCAGCGCATCATCATTTCCACAAATCCAATGCGCGACCCGATCCATAGACGCATCGTTGGTAACGGCCTGCGAACAAAACGGCTGACCCGGCCGATACAACTGCGACCACAGCCGCGTCACCTGGCATTCATCCAGCGCCTCATAGTGAGGCTGCCCGAGCCGCTCACGCCACCAGGCTTCAATGCGACCGCGAGGCTCAGGAATCAAAGGATTTGAAACCCGTACCGTGCGCGCCGACATCCAGTGCGTGCCATACCCGCCGCGTGAGCGAAACGCGAGCGGCAACGGCAGATAGTGAATGTGAATCGCGCTCGCCGCTTCCGGTGGCAACTCTTCGTAGATACTTCGCATCAACTCCTGTGTGAGACCGCCGGCGATGCGTTCTTTTGAACCGCCCGTTGCGGCACCGATGCCGCGATCCTGCGAATAGTCATAGGTAATGGCGGACGCCTCGATCGCCACCAGATGTATTTCCGGAAACCGCTCGCCCGGATTCAGCATCTGCGTGATGTGCGGAATGGCCGCTCGCAATGCGTACAGCGCCGATAACAACCCAAGGTTTTCCGTAGCGCCACCATCCGTAACGAAATACGACACGGGACACTCAGGCTGAGAGCCGGGCGGAGTGACTGCAGGCGGTGCAAGCCGCACGCGGGCATTCGAAAACACCGGTGGAAAATTCGCATTCAGCGCAGCGGCTGCCGCGAGCGGCACGTGCCCATCGCGCACGAACGTGTAGTCGAAGCGCACGTCCGCCAGATCGATGTAAGGCTTCGGCTGCCACGTGACGTCACTGAGGTTCGTAAATACCAGCCGACCCCCGGCAAGCGAAGAGAACGGGCGCGACTGCTCGAGACAGCTCTCCTGCCGAAGCGAGCCGATGCGCTCCTTCAACATCACCGAATCCCGTCGCGGATGGCCGCTCACCGTAGTGTTGAGAATGAGCCCGACGCCCGAAAGGTCTCCCAGCGTGCGCTTCGGGCCGGTGAACAGGCGGCGCTCGAAGCTTTCCGCCAGCAGCGTGCCGAGCGGCGTGGCGCTTTGAATGCGCCACTCACTGGCGCCATCGAGCACGTCCTGAATGAAGGGCTCGCCCATCGCGATTCTGAAGCCGTTCCAGGCGGCCACGTCGGTGTTGGCATCGCGCTGGAACTGATCGAAGCGATTCGCGAAATACGCGGCCGCGACGCCACCGCCCGAAACACCGCTCAACAGTACGATGTCGCGCGTGCGATCCAGGCGCGCCAGGCCTTCGAGCGCAGTGACCGTGTAGAGCGCCGCGCGCGTTCCGCCGCCCGAGGCCGCAACGATCAGCGAATCTCGGCCAGCGCGAGACTTCTGCACGATCTCGGCCGCGAGATCGAACGGCTTCTCCGGTGTTGCATCCCGAACCGCGCTGACGACGTTGTCCTGTGCCAAAGGTTTGTTCCAGGTACCCCGCAAGGCGAGGAAACCGAAGACCATGAGCAGCAACACGATGTTGACCGCATTGAAATACAAACGCACGCGGCGGCGAATGTTGTTCGCGCAGTCCGGATCCGACACTTTCGCCAGCAGGTCGAACAACTCGATGTAGCCGAACGTGATGAAGGCAATGTCGCGCACGGACTTGCCTGCGGCCGCGTCGCGCCGCCAATACCACCCATGCACCGCCAGACGCCCGGTTCCATGCAGCGCCAGCACCTGGCCGCGCATTGGAATTCCACCATCGTTCTTCGACAGCGGCGGGCCATACACCCAATAGCCCGAGCGCGGATGTGGTGCGCCGAGCACCCACAGCAATCGCTCTCCGAGCCAGCGATTGATCCAATACTCCATCAGCCACAGGCCCGTGTACGCCATCACCAGGGTGACGAACAACGTGCCGAAGGGCGCCGCGTCCAGAATGGTGGAGACGTACTGCACGTCCATGAGACGCAGCACACCGATGACGATAGCCGCTAGCGAGACGACGAGCGGCGTGCCCGACAGAAACCATCTGTCGAGTAGCTGTATGAACTGCTCCCAGCGACTGGAGAGCGAGCCCCACATGATGAGGAACACCGCGACCACTGCGAACGCCGTAGTGGTGGCCCAAAGCCACTTCGTGGAACTGAACAGCGCACCGAAGGCTGCCAGCAGCAGGAAGTGCAGCGGGTTGTAGGTGATGCCGTTGACGAACGCAGAGATGAGCCGCGTGTGCGTGAGCCGCGGGTCCGGTCGATCATCACGCAGCAGCTCTACGCTGCGCATTTTGCTCCGGAATACCTCGAGCAATTGAGGCGTCACACGGCTAACGCACCACCATGCCAGCGCCTGAGCTACCAGCACGAGCACCGTCAACGCCAATGCGAGCACGGCGAAAACGTGCACGTAAGGCGCACCGTTCGCTTCCGTGGCGTTGCGAATCTTCTCTATCAACGCAGATGCGGCAGCGGAGGAAGGCGTGGCGGCGAGCGGCACGATCAAGAGCCACAGCACCGCGCCGAGAATTACGAACAAAGCCGCGAT
>JBDTUL010000770.1:0-3019 GCA_040007735.1 Gammaproteobacteria bacterium
AATCTATAAAAGAAGATCTCAGCTGCCCGGCGTCTAGGCGAACCCCTCTCCGTCTCAGCCGCCCGGGGTTTGAGGGGCTCTTACGTCTTGAGAAGCTCGCGATTGGCCAGCAACCCCTCGATCAAGCGATCAACATCCCCATCATTGTTATAACAATGAAACATCGTGCGCACATTCCCATCGCGGCACGAAGTAACGATCCCGCGCTCGGCCAGCCGCGCCACCAGCGCATTATCATCCGTCGAGCGAATCGCAATCTGCGGCCCGCGACGCGCGTTCTCGCGAGGCGTTGCAAGTTTGCAGCCTGCTTCTAGCAGGCGATCCATGCAGCGCCCGGTAAGCGCACTCACCGTCGACTCGATGTCACTGATCCCCAGCTCGAGAATGATGTCGAGCCCCGCCGCAGCTGCGTAACAGCTCGGAACCGGTGGCGTCCCCGCCTGAAAGCGGTGTGCAGTAGGCGCAGGATCGTTGTGATAGATATCCATCGCGTAGGGGTTTGCCTGGGCAAACCAGCCCGTCGCGGTGGGCGTGAAGTCCGCAATCAGATTCTTGCGCGCGTATAGAAAGCCGATGCCTGCGGTGCCTAGCAGATACTTCAGCATGCCGCCGACCGCGAAATCGACGTCCAAAGCCTTCACATCTACGTGACTGACACCCACGCACTGAAAACAGTCGAGCAGCAGCAGGGCGCCTTTGCGATGCGCGATGCGCGCGATCTCCGCTACGTCCAGCATGGCGCCGTTCCGGTAGCACACCTGTGCGATGGCCACGAGCTTCGTGCGTTCGTCGATGGCGCGTTCGAAATGCTCCACCGGAATGTAACCACTCGAGTTCTCGGGTACGTGCACCACCTGCGCGCCACGCGACTCCTGCGCATGCCAGATCTGCCCGCTGGTGGGAAACTCGAAATCGCTGATGACGACTTTGTTCCGCTCGCCGCTGAAGTCGAACGCACTGGCGAGCGAGTTGATGCCGGCCGACGCGGAGGCGGTGATCGCAATCTCATCGCTTGCGGCATTGAGGAGGCGTGCCATTCGATCGCGTACCGCGTCGCTGCGCTCGACCCATTCGCCCCAATCCGAGCCGTGTTCGTCGCGCCCGTTGAGATAGTTCTCGAACGCCTGCCTGACGTCGAGTGACAGCAGCCCATAAGAGCCGCTGTTGAGATATGTCTTGTGCGCGAGGGCCGGAAAGCGCTTACGCAGGCGTTCAACATCGATTCTCAAGGCGCGGGTCTCCAGCGGGTGGCGCCGAAGAAGCTTATACGATCGAGGGTACCGGTTCCCCCAAGGATTGAGACGCGCGGCCTAATCTGAACGACGCGCCAGCCCTCTCATGGTGCGAGAGGCTGCGCGATGTCGAGCCTAGCGAACCGGCAGGCCCGCGAAGGCGTTCGACCACTCCGCCAGTTTGCGTTCGTATGACAAGGCGGCGTGTGCCGGGCTCGTCGACGGCAGCGTTATCGTGCGAATTCCGCGCAGCTCGGCCGAAAGAAAGGGCGACACTTTGCGCGCGTACAACTGCGAAGCCTTCGCGCCATTGAAGGCCAGGAGTCGAATGGCGCCGTGCTCGCGGAAGAATTCAGCGAACTCGTTGGGCTGAGCCGTGGCGGTGACTATGGCGGAGTCGAGACTGCCCGGCCGCTGCGCGCACGCGCAGACGTCCCACACGGCGATGCCGTTGCGCGTGAGCAGTTCTATTCTTCTGGCGTAGCTCAGCTCCGGCCCCGCGCCGAACAGGGTGCCCATGATTCGCCAGAACGCGTTTCGAGGTTGCGCGTAATACTCGCGCTGTTGCAGGGAGACCTGCCCCGGCAGTGAGCCGAGAATGAGCACGCGGGCGCGCGGGGATTCGATAGGCGGGAAGCCGAAGTCCACCGCATTAGAGTAACGCCTCGGGGCGCTCTTGCGCACCCCGCGGGGTACAAAGCGAAGCGGCATGTCAGTAAGATGGCTCCGGCGCGCCCCGGCGCAAGTCGAAAAACGCAGGAAGCGGGAGCTCGCGAAGCCCTAGTGAAAATCACCGGACTCAAGACAACGATGGTTGGCAGCGCTCAGCCGCTGCTTTGCCTGGTTCAGTTGAATACGGATGAAGGGCTCGTCGGCGTTGCAGCCGCGGCCCCAAGCCAGCACCCGCTGCTCACATCGCTGGTTCAGGAACTGCTGTTGGGGGAAGACCCGCGCACCGTAACGGGTCTTTGGAAACACATGATCGAAGCCGGCGTGCAGAGCGGCAACATTGGCCCGGTCAGCCAGGCCGCCGCGGTACTCGACATCGCGTTGTGGGATCTGAAAGCCAAAGCCCAGAACGCGCCGCTGTGGAAAACGCTGGGCGGTTCCCAGCCGCGCGTCGACACCCACGTGAGCGCACCCGATGCATCGGCGAGTGACGAGTCGCTGGCGCAGTGGTTCGGCACCATGGCGCGGGATTTCGGGTTTCGCAGCGGCAAACTGAAAGTCGGCCTCGATCAGCCGGCCGCGCTGCGCAGGCTCGCGCTCGTGAAGAGCGCACTTCAACAGAACGCGCGCGACCCTGGCTTGATGGTCGACATGGAAGGGCCCTGGTCGCCGAGGGAATCGATACTGCACGTGCGAGTGATGGAAGAGCAGTTCGATCTCACGTGGGTGGAGAAGCCCGCGCGGCACTGGGATTTTCTCGCGCACAAGCGGGTGTCGAGTGCGATACGCGCGGCCGTGTGTGGCGGCGAGAGCCTGAGCTCACCCGTTGATTTCCTGCCGCACTTCCAGCATCACTCGCTGGACATCATCCAGGTGAGCATCACGAATTGCGGCATCACCGGTGCCATGCAGATTGCGGACGCTGCATTCGGGTTCGAGTTGCCGGTGGTGCTGAGTCACTGCACGGGCAACATTCACGCGCACGTCGGGGCCGTGATGCCTTATTGCATGAGCCTGGAAGTGCTCGACCCCGCGCCCGCCGACGGCGGGTTCGCAACGGACATTCGCATCGTGGATGGCTGGGCCCTCAACGCCAGCCGCTCCGGCGTACGGGCCAT
>JBDTUL010000771.1:0-3015 GCA_040007735.1 Gammaproteobacteria bacterium
GTCCGCCCGTCACTCAGAGCGATGTCCGCGCTTGCGTCCCAGGTCCTCGAAATCTCGCGGGCTGCCGAAAGGCAGTCGAACGCAGGCTCTCGCCGGACGCAATCAGTGCGGATCGCCCACGCAATTCGTCACGAGCACCTGGCGGTGGCGATCGAGAAAAAGTCTAACGCCCAGCCGTCTTCTGCAGCGCCGCCGTCGTCGCGACCAGCACGCTGATCGCGACACCCTCGGCCGCCAGCGCGACGGTCGCCAGATCGGAGAAGGTCGGCGCGATGCGGATATTCCGGTCGTGAGGATCGCGTCCATGTGGATACGTCGATCCTGCCGGCGTCAGCTCGACCCCGGCCTCCTTCGCCAGGCGGATCACATCGCTGGCGCACCCGTCGAGGACGTCGAGGCTGATGAAGTAGCCGCCCCTGGGCGTCGTCCAGCTCGCGACTCCGCGGTCGCCAAGCTGCGCCGTGAAAATCCCGCCGACGGCTTCGAACTTCTTCGCGATGATCGCGCGATGACGATCCATGTGCGCCAGCAGACCGGCGGTGTCGCGCAGGAAACGCACGTGACGGAGCTGGTTGACCTTGTCGGCGCCGATGGTGCGCTTGCCCATGCGCTTCAAGAACCATGCGACGTTCTCCGCCGACCCGGCAAACAGCGACACGCCGGCGCCGGCCAGCGTCATCTTGGACGTCGAGCCGAACACCAGCGGCCGGTTCGGGCACGCGTGGCGCGCACACACCTCGATGATGCTCGCAATCTCGATCGGCTCGGACGTCAGGTGGTGCACGGCGTAGGCGTTGTCCCAGATCAACCGGAAATCAGGGGCCGCGGTCTGCATCGCCGCGAGACGTTCGATGGTCCGATCCGAATAGACGGTGCCGCTCGGGTTGCTGTATTTCGGCATGCACCACATGCCCTTGATGCCGGCGTCCGCGGCGACCAGGCGCTCGACCACATCCATGTCGGGACCCTCGTCGTTCAGCGGAACCGGAATCATCTCGATGCCGAACTGCTCGCAGATGGCGAAGTGCCGATCGTAGCCCGGCACTGGACAGATCAACGCGACGCGACTCTCTTTCGCCCATGGCCGCGGGCTGTCGCTGGCGCCGGTGAGCAGCGCGAACACGATGGTGTCGTGCATCAGCCCGAGACTGGAGTTCTCCCCGAGCACCAGCTGATCAGGCGCCGCCCCGAACAACGGCGCGAGCAGCGCGCGCAGCTCCGGCAGGCCCTGCAGCACGCCGTAGTTGCGGCAATCGGTCTGGTCGGCGGCGAGGTAGTCGCCTTCTCCCGGCAGCCTCAGCAGCGGCGACGCCAGATCGAGCTGCGCCGGCGAGGGTTTGCCGCGGGTGAGATCGAGGCGAAGGCCGCGCTGCTTGAATTCCTCGTAGCGGCGGCGCTGGGTGTCGTGGAACGCGGCCAGGGCGGCCGCATCGAGCTGAGCGAGATTTTTCATGGGACGGTGTGATCCTGCAGTGGTGAAATATTGAGGTTAGCATTCACCGCGCCGCGGTGTGAAGCGGGTGCTGCCGCCGCCCAAGCGGAGGCTACGCCATCCTCCGCAGGTGTTCCTCGCGACGATCGTAGGTCTCCGCTGCGCCTCGATCCATCCTTGAGTTGATGGCGAGCGCCGCCATAACGATGGATCCTTTCGACGTTGATCCTGCATTTATGGCGCGGCAACTCGTTCAATGCACCTTGCCACACAGGCGACGTGGCTCAATGGGCGCGCAAATGCGGCAACGTCACGCTTGGGATTCAACCGGGGCGTGACTTCGAGAAAAACATTTCCGTAGGTTATCCATACGGCAGCCTGCCGCGGCTGATTCTTTTTTGGGTGAACACCGAGGCCGTCCGCACTAAAAACCGCCGCTTGCAGCTCGGTCACAGCTTCTCCGATTTCATGCGCGAGCTGGGGCTAGACCCGAGCAGGGGAGGGAAACGTAGCGATGCGACTCGCCTGCGTGAGCAGATGCGCCGATTGTTCGCGTCGTCCATCAGCTTTCAGCAGACCGTCACCACTGGCGGCCGGATGGGTGAGCGCTGGCTCGATATGAAGGTCGCGCCAAAGGGTGAGTTGTGGTGGGACCCGAAGGAGCCAGCACAGGCGGCGTTGTGGGAACGTTGGATTGAGCTTGGCGAGACGTTCTTTGAAGCCATCACCGCATCACCCGTACCGCTCGACATGCGGGCATTGCGGGCGCTAAAAAGGTCCCCGCTAGCGCTAGACCTTTACGCCTGGGCGACCTATTCGCCCTTCATGGTTAGCAAAAAAGGATCGCCAAGGTTCATTCCTTGGCGTGCACTCGCCAGACAGCTTGGTACCGACTACGCTGATGTGAAAGATTTCAAGCGTTACGCGGGCGCCGCGTTGCGAAAGGTGCAGACGGTTTATCCGGCCTTGAAAATCGTTCGTGGTGACGGGGGATTCACATTGCACCCGAGCCAGCCATCGGTGCCCACACGGAAACCGCTCGCGTCCGCCTGATCGACAGCTCCGACCGCTGAAACTCTCCCCCCTTTAAGTAAGTACGTTGTAATTGAAAACTAAGTAGTTGTTCAGCTTGAACCTGTGGATTTGTGGAAAACTCGCAAACGACAGAACAAAAGTGCCCTCCGCTCACGCAGCCGTCAAGTGCAGCGATCGCCGAATGGCAAAATGCGCCATTCGGCGCACTTTTTATTGACGAAAGGACGGAGCACCCTCTGTGGTGGAAGGTATGGAAGTCCGCGTCGAATTTTCCGCAGAACTGGAAGCCGAAATCACGAGACGTGCAACCGCCGGGACCGACCCCGCCGCTATCATTCGGGAGCTCGTAGCGGCATCGATTGAAGCCGATCGTCTGGACCACCAGGAAGCCGTGAGGGGGGATCCAGCAGGGACTCGATGAGCTGAACACCGGGCAGGGACGGCCGGCGGAGGATTTTATCGCCGAGCTGCGTCGGACGCATGACCTACCGCGTTAACACCCTCCGCCAAGCAGAACGCGACGCCCTCGCCATCCTCGATCGACTCAC
>JBDTUL010000772.1:0-3009 GCA_040007735.1 Gammaproteobacteria bacterium
GCCTGCGGCCGTGTTGCTGCCCGAAGCCGGCATCGGCACCACTTCCACTCGCTGGTGAGGCGCGAGCGAGCGCTGGCTCGGGTCGAAATTGCTCTGCTTCACCGACCACAGGTAGCACTCGTACCGATCTCGAGACTGCTGGTCCTCGCTCTGATTGGCAGTGGGATAGACATAAACCTGCGTGCTGATGGGCGGCGGCGGGGGCTGCGACGCTGGTGCGGCGGCAGGCCGATGCACCACGCGGCGAGGCGGCGCATCCACACACGAGGCCAGAGTGAACGACAGCCCGGTGAGCGCAAGTCCGAGGAAAAGCGTGTGATTCGTTACAAGTCGACGCATTGGCAGTGGCATGTGCACGGTAAGTCACCTCAGTACGGGCATTGAGCGTTCGACGCAGCGGCCTGTTGACCTGCAGGGGTTAAGTTTTCTTAAGAAACGGGACGCGCGCCGTGAGAATAGTGAAAGGTCGGAAGCTGCTGGCCTCGACTGCGGATTGCGACATGTTCAGTAACGATCGCCCGACCCTCCTGTTGACCGCCGCGCTCGCGGCCGTGTTCCTGAACGGCTGCTCGCGCAGCTCGGCGGAAGGGCATACCCGGGCCGAGCCGGTCGTGCCGGTGGTGATCGCGCCCGTGGAACGCCGCTCGGTTCCCATCACGGTGCGTGCCGTAGGAAGCGTTGAGGCCATCGCAAGCGTTGCCATCGTGTCACGAGTAGATGGACCCATCGAACGCGTATTCGTTGCGGATGGGCAGGAAGTCGTGGCAGGCCAACCCCTCGTTCAGCTGGACCCCGCACCGCTGCGCATTCAGGTTCGCATGAACGAAGCGAACCTCCAGCGCGACACCGCGAAGCAATCCGACGCCCGCTCCAAAGAAGAACGCGGGCGGCCTCTGCTCGAGCAACACTACATCTCGCCAGACGACTACGCGCAGCTGAAATCGAATCTGGAGAGCGCAACAGCCACCGTCGCCGCAGATCGCGCCACGCTGGATCAGGCCAAACTCCAGCTCACCTACACCACGATTCGCGCGCCGGCCGCCGGCAAGATCGGGCACGTCGCGCTGCAGACCGGCAACATGGTGCGCGCGTCCACGACCGAACCGCTCACCATCCTGAATTCGATCGACTCGGTGGATGTGAGCTTCACCGTCCCCGAACGCAACCTGCAAGCCGTGCGCCGTGCCGCCGAAGCGCATGAGGCGATAGTGACGCTCACCGACGCAGGCGCGCCGATGACGGCAAACGCAACACAGCCTGCGGCAACAAAGACATCGCCTTTGTCCGCGCAAGCCGGCGCCGGCATCGCGGTTGCGATGAACAAGAGCGCATCTTCGACCGCGCGCGCCACCGCCAATGCGAGCACCAACCAACACCCCGCTGACACTACGCCCCAACCCGTAACCGGTGCCCTCTCCTTCATAGACAACACAGTCGATCGCACCAGCGGCACTCTTCGTCTGCGCGCCCGCGTAGACAACAAAACCCGCGCTTTATGGCCGGGCAATTCGTCACAGTGAACCTGGTACTGGGCTCGGACCTCAACGTAGTCACCGTCCCAAACGTAGCCATCCAGCAGGGCCCCGAAGGCCCCTACGTCTTCATCGTGAAAGCCGACAGCTCAGTCGAGCAGCGCCCGGTAGACATCGCACGCGTAGCAGACGAACACACCATCATCAGCGGCCTCGAGCCCGGCGAGCGTGTAGTCACTGACGGCCAGTCGCGCCTCACGCCCGGCACGCGCGTCACCATCCGCGCCGACGGCGCGAAGGCGGGCGGTGCGGCCGCGACATGAGCGTCTCATCAATCTTCCTACGATGCGATGGCGGAGAAGTTGCGCCAGGCGTTACGCATCATCGCAGCCAACGAGAACGTTCAGGCGGCGGTAACTATCGTGGGTGGAACCTCCTCGTTCAGCGGCCTGAATTCGGGCCGTGTGCTCGCTGCGCTGAAACCGGCTGACGAACGCGTTCCAGCCGTAACCGTAGTCGAACAACTGCGCAAGGCGACGATGGGCATTCCCGGCATGAAGGTGTATGTGCAGAACATGCCGGCGCTGCGCATCGGCGGCATGATCAGCAAGAGCCAGTACCAATATTCCATGCTCGATGCGGACATGGATGAATTGCTGAAGTGGGTGCCGCCCATGGTGGAGAAGCTCCGCGCCACGCGCGGCTTCGAGGACGTGACTACGGATCTCACGCTCGATACACCCAAGGTTCGCGTCGACATCGACCGCGATCGCGCGGCGATGGTCGGTGTGACGGCCAGCCAGATCGAGAATGCGTTGTTCACGGCCTACGGCGCACGACAGGTTTCCACCATCTATGCGCCGAGCGACCAATACGCCGTGATCATGGAGCTGGAGCCGCAGTTCCAGAAAGACGCCGCGGCGCTTGGCTTGTTGAATGTGCGCAGCTCCACTGGCGCTCTGGTGCCGCTCGACTCACTGGCGAGGCTCCGCACCATCACGGGCCCTGCCACCATCTCTCACGTGGGGCAGCTGCCCTCCGCCACGGTCTCTTTCAATCTCGAGCCCGGCACCTCACTGAGCCAGGCGGTCGCCGCCATCGATCAGATCAGGCAGACGCTGGGCGCGCCCACCACGCTGCTGGGCCGTTTCCAGGGCACGGCGCAGGCGTTCCAATCCTCCATCGGCGGCATGCCGATGCTGCTGCTCCTGGCGGTGATCACCATCTACCTGGTGCTGGGCGTGCTCTACGAGAGCGCGATTCATCCGCTGACCATCCTGTCCGGGCTGCCGGCCGCGGGCCTCGGCGCGCTCGCCACGCTACTGATCTTTGGCCTGGAGCTGGATCTGTTCGCAATGCTGGGACTCGTGCTGCTGATCGGCGTGGTCAAGAAGAACGCGATCATGATGGTGGACTTCGCGCTGGAGGCGCAGCGGGAGCGGGGGCTTGATTCCCGGCAGGCTATTTTCGAGGCATGCATCCTGAGGTTCCGGCCCATCATGATGACCACGTTCGCGGCATTGGCCGGAACGCTGCC
>JBDTUL010000773.1:0-3009 GCA_040007735.1 Gammaproteobacteria bacterium
GCTTGAGAAGCCCTGCCAGCTGCGCGGAGCCCAGGCGGCTGTGCCCGATCTCCAGCCCTTCCTTATTGAGGCCCGCGGACAGATCGCCCATCACCCAGTTGGCCGCCAGCTTCGCATCCGTGGGCACTTCACGCGCCACGTCTTCGAAATACGCTGCGAGCTCCCGGCTGGCCGTGAGCACCCCCGCGTCGTATGGCGAAAGCCCGTACTGCGAGATGAAGCGCGCCGCCTTCTGATCTGGCAGCTCCGGCAGCGTGCCGCGAATGGTGGCGATGTACCCATCGTCGATGGTCACCGGCAACAAATCCGGGTCGGGGAAGTAGCGGTAGTCGTTCGCTTCTTCCTTGCTGCGCATGGAGCGCGTCTCGTCCTTGTCCGGATCGTAGAGACGCGTTTCCTGCTTCACCTTGCCGCCGGACTCGATGATGTCGATCTGCCGTTCCACTTCGTGGTTGATGGCTTTCTCGACGAAGCGGAATGAATTCAGGTTCTTGATCTCTGCGCGCGTGCCGAGCTTCTCGCCGACCCGGCGCACGGACACGTTCGCGTCACAGCGGAACGAGCCTTCCTGCATGTTGCCGTCGCAGATTTCGAGATAGCGCACGAGCGTGTGCACCTTCTTCATGTACGCCACGGCTTCTTTCGCCGAGCGCATGTCCGGCTCCGAGACAATCTCGATGAGCGGCGTACCGGCACGGTTGAGATCTATGCCAGAGGCGCCAGGCAAGCCTTCATGCAGCGACTTGCCCGCATCTTCTTCCAGATGCGCGCGGGTGATGCCGACCACTTTCTTCGCGCCATCTTCCAGCACGATTTCGAGCTGCCCCTTCGCGACGATGGGCAGCTCGTACTGGCTGATCTGATAGCCCTTTGGAAGATCCGGATAGAAGTAGTTCTTGCGCGCGAACACGGAGTGCCGCGCCACAGTGGCATTCACCGCGAGGCCGAACTTCACTGCCATGCGCACCGTTTCGCCGTTCAAGACGGGCAGCACGCCGGGGTAGCCGAGGTCCACGAGATTGGCCTGCGCATTGGGCGCGGCGCCGTAGGCCGTGGCCGACCCGGAAAAAATCTTCGACTTGGTGGCGAGCTGAGCGTGAATCTCGAGCCCGATGACCGTTTCCCAGGCGCCGCTCATTTGAACGACTCCGGCACTTCGCGATGCCAGGCGGTCTCACGCTGATACGCGTGAGCCGCGTTCAGCAGTTTCGCCTCGCCGAAATGCGGCCCGACCACCTGCAGCCCAACCGGCAGGCCCTCGACGAACCCGCAAGGAATGGAAATGGCGGGCAGGCCCGCGAGATTCGCACCGATGGTGTAGATGTCGTTCAGATACATGGTGATGGGGTCGGATGTCTTGGCGCCAAGTTCGAACGCCGTGGTGGGCGTCGTGGGGCCCATCAGCACATCCACTTCCTTGAAAGCCCGCTCGAAATCCCGATTGATCAGCTGGCGCACTTTCTGCGCCTGCAGGTAATAGGCGTCGTAGTACCCGGCCGACAGCACATACGTGCCGGTCATGATCCGGCGCTTCACTTCCGCGCCGAAGCCTTCACCGCGCGAGCGGCAGTAGAGATCCAGCAGATCTTTCGGGTTCTCGCAGCGGTGACCGAACCGCACGCCATCGAAGCGCGCCAGGTTCGACGAGCACTCGGCCGGCGCCACCACGTAATAAGTGGGCACGGACAACGGCAGGCTAGGCAGGCTCACATCCTGAAGCGTGGCCCCGAGCTTCTGGTAGAGCGCCAGTGCGTCGCGCACCCGCTTCTCGTTCTGCTGCTCGAGGCCCTTGTCGAAGAATTCCTTGAGCAGGCCGATGCGCAGGCCCTTCAGCGGCTCGTTCAACGTGGCCGTGTAGTCCGGTACCGGACGATCCACGCACGTGGAGTCTTTCTCATCGAAGCCGGCCATGGCGCCGAGCATGAGGGCCGCATCTTCTGCGCTGGCGGTAAGGCAACCGCCCTGGTCGAGACTCGACGCAAACGCGATCATGCCGTAGCGGGACACTCGCCCGTAGGTGGGCTTGAGGCCCGTCACACCGCACAGCGCCGCAGGCTGGCGAATGGAGCCGCCCGTGTCCGTAGCCGTTGCGGCGGGAGCCAGACGCGCAGCCACCGCGGCCGCCGAGCCGCCGGAGGAGCCACCGGGCACCATGCGAGTGTTCCAGGGATTGCTCACGGGGCCGAAGTAGCTCGTCTCGTTCGACGAGCCCATGGCGAATTCGTCCATGTTCGTCTTGCCGAGCATCACAGCGCCGGCCATTCTCAATTTTGCGACAACCGTCGCATCGTAAGGCGCGACGAAGTTGTCGAGCATGCGCGAGCCGCACGTGGTTCGAACCCCTTCCGTGCAGAAGATGTCCTTGTGCACGATGGGCACGCCCGTGAGCTTGCCGCCGCCGCCTGCGGCCAAAGTGCGATCTGCTTCCGCCGCCGCAACCAGCGCTTCTTTGCGCGTGATGGAGACGAAAGCATTCAGCGTGGACTGGCTTGCCTCGATGCGGTCGAGGTAGAGCTTCGTCAGCTCGACGCTCGAAAACTCCTTGTTTCGCAGCCCCGCGGCGAGCTCGGTGACGGTTCGCGCATGCACGGGGGTCTTTGAATTGATACTCACTCGATAACCTTGGGCACCAGATAGAGACCTGCTTCAACTTTTGGGGCGTTCGCCTGATAGCGCTCGCGCGCATCCTGCTCCGTGACCGCATCGGGCCTCAGGCGTTGTGCGAGGCCCGACAGCGGGTGCGCCATCGGCTCGACGTCTTTCGTGTCGACGCGATTGAGCTCGCTCACGAAGTCGAGAATGCTCGAAAGACTCTGCTGATAAACCGGAATCTCGGTCTGGTTCAACTCGAGCCGCGCCAGCTGCGCAATGCTCGCGATCTGCGACGCTGTCAGGGTCATGGCTACCAACGCGAAAATAAGCGTGAAAAACAGCGCAAAATCATACAGCTTGCCTTGCCCATTGTCCTGCTCGTTGCTAGATTACGCGCCACTTTTGGGGTCTCCCTCC
>JBDTUL010000774.1:0-3006 GCA_040007735.1 Gammaproteobacteria bacterium
CTCCGCCGCCAGAGTCATGGCCTCACCCGCCACGCGCCGTCGCGCGCACGAGGCCGGCGTCGACCTGACTCTGATCCACGGCTCCGGCCCCGGTGGCCGCATCACCGCCGATGACGTCACCACTGCGACGGAGCGCGCCTCACCGTCAGTACCGAAGCCGGTCGCGCCGGAACATGCCGCGCCGAAGCCGGCCACACCACAACCCGCCCGCCAGGGTACCGAAGAGATCGCCATCGTAGGCCTGCGCCGGGTCATCGCGCAGCGCATGAGCGAGTCGAAGCGCAACATTCCACACTTCAGCTACGTGGAAGAGATCGATGTCACTGAGCTCGAGTCCCTGCGCGCGCATCTCAATGAGAAAGCCGGGCGCAACGCGACGCCGCTGAGCTATCTGCCATTCATCGTCGTCGCGCTCACGCGCGCGCTCGAGCGCTTCCCCCAATGCAACGCGCTATACGACGCGGAACGCAACGTCATCGTGCGCCATCGCGCGGTTCACTTGGGAGTTGCCACGCAGACGCCCGAAGGTTTGCTGGTACCGGTGCTGCGGAATGCGGAGTCGCTTTCTGTCACTCAGATCGCCGAGCAGATTCGCGGTCTCGCGGAGCGCGCGCGGCTTCGCAAGTCACCGCGCGAGGAACTCAGCGGCTCGACCATCACCCTGAGCAGCCTGGGCAAGCTCGGGGGAATTGCCTCCACGCCGGTGATCAACGCGCCCGCGGTTGCCATCGTGGGAGTGAACCGCTCCGTCGAGCGGCCGATGTTCGTGAACGGCGTGGTCGTCGCGCGGCGGATGATGAACCTGTCGTCGTCGTTCGATCATCGCTTCGTCGATGGGTACGACGCCGCGTCGATGATTCAGGAGGTTAAGGGAATGCTCGAGCACCCGGCGACGCTGTTCATGCGCGCGGACTGATACGGCGGCGCCGGGATAGTTACTGAACCTGGTATAGACGCGGAAACCAGCGCTCCACCGCATCGACGGGAAATCCCAGTTGCAGCGATGCCTTATGGGTCTCTGCTACGAGCAGGCGCTTCTCGAGGAGTGCCGAGATCACGCGCCGGGCGGTGCGCTCGCTCGCATTGATCAAATCAGGCACGCGTCCGCGTTCCAGCTCCCCCGAGAGCAGCGCCTCGCGCAATACGATAAAACTTCGCTTCGGCAGCCGCTCTGCGTCTTCCTCGTCGCGCACGTACAGTTCCATGCGACGCAGGAATTCGGAAGGCTCAAGAAGCTCACGCATGTACCGAACCTGGTCGAGACAGGACTCGAGAAAGAATGTGCAGAAATCGATCAGGGCGCTCTGCGACAGGGCGCCGCGTCCGTCCAGATCGCCTTTGCGCGGCTCATCAGCTGCCATCAGCAATCGCTTGTAGTCGGCGGACCTACGAGCGAGGCCGCGCGAGATCGGCCACAACGCTGAACCAACGCCGAGATCCAGCAACATGGCATGCGAGAGGAGCCTTGTGACGCGGCCGTTGCCATCCAGGAAGGGGTGGATCCAGAGAAGGCGATGATGAGCGGCAGCTATCGCCACGACCTGACGCGGTTTCGTCAGTCTGGCGGAGTCATAGGCTTGCGCGAAGCGAGCGAGGAACGCTGGCAGGTCTTCCGCCGGCGGTGGGACGTGCCGACCTATCGCCACCGAGCGTTTCCGAAGTTCGCCGGGAACTACCGGAACACGCACATGGGTGTCAGGGTTCTCGACGGTGAGCAGGCTTTCCGGCAGACGCGTGCAGAACTCTCGATGCGTCCATTCGATGAATGCCCGGGAAGCGGGTGGCTTTGGAAAATCCGCACGCGCATCGATCATTCGCTGCACTTCGATATGCGCGCGCGCTTCGAGCTGCAGGTCCCGGCGATGGGGGTCGGCGGAGTAATCAGCGGCCAAAGCGCGATCGATATCCCGAGGGTGCGTGTTGTGGCCCTCGATGAGATTCGAGTAATAGCAGTTCATCGACCGAACCAGCTCCGCAATGGAGAGCCGGACAACAGGATGCAGCTGACCCGAGAGCTCGCTTGCTTCCCGGGCCAGGTCAAAAGCCATGTTTTCGAGCACGTCCGCGCCTTCGGCAGGCATGAAGGGCTCGGCAGCGGTGGGCGTCAGAGAGGTCCCCTGAGAGCGGCATTGGTGGCCGGTTCTGCGTCCGGAATATTATTAGCGAAATCATTATATTGAAATATATTAGGAGCGGAGAATGGCCGGTTCCGTGGCCGGTTCCGTGGCCGGTCCGTGGCGGATCTGTGGCGCCCTTGGTGTCGTCTGACATCGGCTCATAACGAACTAGCCTGTTAAGAGAATCTTGTCTCTTGATGTAGACTGGTTCCGTGCGGCACTATTCCCGCACTGAACGCAGGCGTGGCATGCAGAGATATAACTTTCTGGTGGTGGGAGCGGGAATCGCTGGCGCATCAATAGCGTACGAGCTGTCCCGGAACGCTCGCGTGTGCCTCATCGAGGGTGAGAGCCGGCCGGGGCTGCACACGACAGGCCGGTCCGCCGCGTTGTTCGCGCCCACTTACGGCGGCCGTGAGTTTCGAGCCATCACCCGGGCCAGCCGCTTCTTTTTCGATCACCCGCCCGAGGGCTTTTGCGAACACCCGCTGCTGCAACCCCGCGGTTGCCTCTACATCGCGCGCGAAGATCAGATCGAGCGACTGGGGCAGATGCTGGACACCATTCGCGCCTCCGGCGGCCAGGTGAATCCAGTCGACAAGAAGGATGCGCTGGCGCAGGTGCCCCTCCTTCGCGAGAGCTACCTGGCGCAGGCCGCAATGGACGCCGACGCCATGGACATCGACGTTGAAGCGCTTTCCCAAGGGTTCCTGCGCGGTGCGCGCGCGGCCGGCGCGAGGCTTGCGACCAATAGCTGGGTCACGAAGGTTCAGCGGCAAGACGGCCTGTGGACCGTCGAGCTGAACGACGGGACGGTGAGCGCGCCAGTGCTCGTGAACACTGCGGGTGCCTGGGCAGACGAGGTCGCTGCAACCTGTGGCGCTCGCCC
>JBDTUL010000775.1:0-3004 GCA_040007735.1 Gammaproteobacteria bacterium
TTCTTCGCGACGGCCAGCGAACCAAGTGTGCGGGTAACTCTGAGGGTAGGCGGGGTTTCTATCGCCCCATGAGCCTTTTACAATCAGGCTCTTACGGGAATTTTAGGATTCCCCCCGCCTCCACCAACTCCGCGCTCCCGGTCTTCATCGACCGGGGGCGCCTGTCGGCCACAGCCGACGGTTGTTGGCTCTCCCGCCATCTTCCTTTCGGTTAAGTTGCGGCACCGGGCTTGCGGCGCGCAAGCCCATGGATTCATTCGAAGGATCGTGCTGATGACGAAGTCGATTGCCGCATTACCCGTAGCGCTTCTCAGTCTTGCCGCCTCAGGTGCCGCCCACGCCGACTGGCAGAGTCGCAGTGAAGTGGGATTCGTCGCCGCCCGCGGTAACACCTCCACCGAAACGGCCAATGCCAAGTTTGAAATCGTGCGCGAGGTGGAGCGTTGGAAGAACACACTTGCCGCGTCCGGCCTCTATGGGAAAAGTGGGACGATCCAGAGCGCGCAGCGCTGGGACTCGCGCTTCCAGACGGACTATGAGTACAGCAAGCGAGGGTTCGCGTTCGCGTCGGTGCGTTATGAGAACGACCGCTTCAGCGGGTTTCAATACCAGGGCGTTGCGACGCTGGGTGTTGGCGCGAAGCTCATCGACAACGAGCAGACCAAATTCTCAACTCAGATCGGCGCGGGTTATCGATTGCTCAAGCCCGAAACTCTGGTGCGCGACGAGGCCGGCGAGGTTGTTCAGCGCATTGCGGACGAGGCCGATTCGGATCTGGTGATCAACGGTGGTGTGACGTTCGAGCACGCATTCAACGACGCCACGAAGATTCTGAACGCGCTGCTGGTGGAAAGCGGACAGGCGAATACGCTTACCCGGAACGATCTTTCACTGCAGGTGAAGATGACGGAGGTGCTGGCGCTGAGCGTGGGATTGAGCGTGCGGAACAACAGCAATCCGCAGGGGGATACGCCTACGGGCGTGCCGTTGAAGTATACGGATACGTTGACGACGATGAATTTGGTTTATGTGAGGCCGTTGGGGCCATAGCTGCCCCGGATCTCAGAGCCCTCAATCGCCGGGCGGCTGAAGAGTGTGCCCGGGGCGAATGCCAGCAGCTCCGGGCGGAATCATCCGCGTCGGAGCAGCCGCGCTTTGTCCCGCTGCCAGTCGCGGTCCTTTTCGGTGGCGCGCTTGTCGTGCTGCTTCTTGCCCTTGGCGAGGCCGATCTCGAGTTTCGCGCGGCCGTCTTTCCAGTGGAGGTCGAGCGGCACCAGCGTGTAGCCCTTGCGGTCCACGGCGCCGACCAGGCGCTCCAGCTCCGCCCGGTTCAGCAGCAGCTTGCGCGTGCGATCCGGTTCCGGGATCACGTGCGTGGAAGTGGTCTTCAGCGGCGAGATGTGGCAGCCAGTGAGAAACGCTTCCTCGCCCCGCATGAACACGTAGGCCTCCGCGATCTGCGCCCGGCCGGCGCGCATGGCTTTGACTTCCCAGCCCTGCAGCACCAGGCCCGCCTCGTAGCGGTCCTCGATGAAGTATTCGAAGCGCGCTCGGCGGTTCTCGGCGATCAGGCGGTCGGGTTCGGCGGCTTTGGCCATGGGTCGAGCGGATTCGGCAGTGGCCGGGATTGTACCTGTGCGGGTTGTGGGGCCGGGGGGTTCTTGTGACAATCCCCCCATGCGACAGGTCACGCGCTCGGCTCTAGTCGCTCAACCGCCGAGTCGCATGTTCGCCCTCATCAACGACATCGAGAGCTATCCGGCGTTCGTGCCCGGATGTACCCACGCGCGTATCGAATCGAGTTCGCCCGAGGAAATCGTGGCGACCCTGCGCCTGCGCAAGGGCCCGCTGAACGCCGAGATCACCACACGCAATACGTTGGAGCCCGACCGGCTCGTGAAACTCGCCCTGGTTCGCGGGCCATTCAGCGAACTCGAAGGCGAGTGGCGACTGGCCCCGGTGGGCACGAATGGATGCCGGGTCGAGCTGTATATGCGGTTTGCGTTTGCGAACGCGCTATCGGCCGTGGTGTTCGAGCCCCTCTTCGAGCAGACGGCCGCAGCTCTGGTAGATGCCTTCGTGGGGCGCGCTCGAACGCTGCAGGTATGACCGTGCCTCTGCGGAAACACTGCGTTGTGGCCTATGCCACGCCTGCCGAGCAGATGCTGTGGGCGCTCGATCTGCCTGAGAAGGCAACGGTCGGGGATGCTCTGGAGGCCGCGCGTGCGCTTGCGAAGCGTGACGATGTGCCCTGGGATGCGCCAAATATCGGAATCTTCGGCCAGGCCTGCAGCCGCGCCGACGTACCGGCGCAGGGCGATCGGATCGAGATTTACCGGCCGCTGGCAGCGGACCCCCGCGAGCGGCGCAGGGAACGCGTGCGCAGTCAGCGAAAGGCCGCGCGCACGCCCTGAGCTTTTCAGGATGCGGCGGGCGGCGTGGGTGCCTTGCTGTCACCGGGCTCGATCGGCCGCTGCTCGGCGGGCGGCATCGGGCCGACGTCCTTGTTATCGAAGCGGTCCACCTTGTCTTCGGTGAAGAAGACGATGAGGTGACGCTGCTCGGGCGCCTTCAGGCGGCCCTTCTTCAGGTAATACAGGTAATCCCAGCGGTCTTTATCGAAGGCATCCGGCACCATGGGGGTGCCGAGCAGATAGCGCACCTGGCTGCGAGTCATTCCCACTTGCAGCTGCTGCACGGCGCGCGGCTCGAGGAAATTGCCCTGCTGGATATTCATTCGGTAGACGCAGCCGCCGAGAACCATGCTCAGGCACAGCGTGAGGGTGGTGACTTTCAGGTTTCGCATCGTGAGGTCATTGGAAAAACGGAGTCGCATGTGAGTCCATTTGGGGGAATAATCGCGCGCGCATCATACCGTATGACGATTCACCCGCGCGCCGGCTGCGCTTGTCCGGCCGCGCACCCGGCCGGAGAGCGAGTGTGGAAGGTAAGGATCTTCGCAAAGCCGGCCTTAAGGTAACGCTGCCGCGCCTGAAAATTCTCG
>JBDTUL010000776.1:0-3003 GCA_040007735.1 Gammaproteobacteria bacterium
TGGCATCGACTCGTCTGGCCTGATTCCGTGGGGCGTCGGATAAACGCTTTACGTTGTGCAAGCCGATGACCAAGGCTCGTTCTGGAATACGCAGGTAGCGCAGGACACCCTAAATCGGGTCAAGCAGCTGTCGGAGACGAAGAACACGATCATCGTGCTATTCATCCACGGATGGCATCACAACGCTGATCCGACGGACACCAATTTCAACGCATTCAAGGACGCTCTCAGCGAGCTCTATACAGAGCTGGGTGACCCACAGAGATCCACGTTGCGGAACGCCGTCACCAACCAGCCGGACGCGCAGATTGTCGGGATCTATGTCGGTTGGCGCGGTCGGTCGTTGCCCCAGCTACTCGACTACCTGACCTTCTGGGGACGTAAGCCGACCGCCGAACGTGTCGGGTCTGGAGACGTAGCCGAGTTCATCGAGCGGCTCCAGCAGATCTATCTCAAAGCCAACGTTGGCGCGGGACGTGATCGCCCGTTCACCGGGCTTGTCACGATCGGCCATAGCTTCGGCGGTCAGGTCCTTTGGAAGTCCATGTCACGTCAGCTTGAAACGCCGCTCGCCGCCGCGGCTCCGTGCCTGGGCAACTCGTTGTACCCGTCACGATCTGGCACGGGACAACCGACGCCGTTGCACGACCCAATCGGCACGCTCGGAGACTTGAACATCCTGGTCAACCCCGCCCTGGAGGCGTATCAGTTCGCCAAGGTGGACGCCCTCTACAGGCAACTGCGGTTTCCCGAGGCGCAAACACCTCAACTTCTGGTTGTGTCATCGGACAACGACAAGGCGCGCAGTTTCTGGTTTCCGGCCGCACGTGGATTCAGCTGGACCTATCGCCCGACCTTGCGACCGGACAACGACGCCTATCAAGGCAAGCTGTACGGGAAGGCTCTTGGCGAAGTTCCCGCGCAGCAAACCCATGAGCTCAAACGGGCGCCAGGAGTAGAGGACACGCTCACCCCAGCGATCTACGAAACCCCAGAGAAACTGCGAACGGTTGACTTCACCGACATCACCACCTTCGACCACATCTCACTGAGGCCGACGTTGAAAGTCGATCCCCAGTCGCCTGATCGCAGTCCCTACAGTCCTATTCTCGTCGTGAAATCTGGCGATGAGATTGTCGACGGACACAACGGTCTCTTTGGGTCGGAAGGAAGCGACTTTCGACGCTTCCTCACCAAGTACATCGCCTATGTCGAAGGCAAGCGGTTGGTCCTGCGTGCGGGCAATCAACTGAATTTGCAGAACTCGAACCCTATTGCCGCAAGTGCCGCCTCAGCCGCATCGGTAACCGATGCGCTCGGGCCAAAACGTCCGCGGGCCGACTCAAAGGTCTCTGTAGCGACAGCTGCCATACCGAGAACTGCGGAGCCTGCTCCTAGATGTAGAGACCAGCCCAGTGAATGAGCGGTCCGGCTTGTTCTCGAATTCCGCTCACCGCGCGGGGGATAGGTTGACAATCTTCTATGCATATCGGATGTCACGGGTATCGAAATCTTGAATTCGTGCCTGCTGTACGGCACAAGCGCCTGTCTGCGCAGCCTCCTTTCAGCCGCCCAGGCGCGTCTCTATGGCATATGCAACGAGATCACCCACGGAAATGCGCAAGTCGACTCCCACCTGGCGACACTTCAGGCGCCCTGCATCGATTTCTTGCGCGATGAACAGGTGCGAAGCGTTCAAGAACTTGGCTGCCTCGATTGTCGAAAAGTCATCCTTTCGCATCGATTGGGCCGGCGCCGATATGTTGGCTGCCTCCATAGAAGGTGCGGACTGCGCAGGCAATGTTGACAATGCTGGCAAAGGAGAAGGCGCCGGTGCAGGCGCGCGGGCAAGCTCAGCTGCGGCGGCGCGCACGGGCACGGGCGCGGCGTCTCCGTCGAGTCGCAACTGGTCAAGGTAGTCCGCCCACGCTTGCAGCATCGCTCTTCGCTGCTCGGTGAACTCCGTGCGGTTATAAGCGCGGCCTAGGTTGTCGCGGACCGAGTGCGCCAATTGGGCCTCGATGATGTCCGGACTGAAGCCTAGCCGCTCGTGCAGCATCGTCCGCGCTGTCGCGCGGAAGCCGTGCCCCGTCACTTCGTCCTGCGAGAACCCCATCGCCCGAAGCGCCGCATTGATCGTGTTATCGCTCATGGGCCGGTCGTGGTGCCGTTCGCCCCTGAAGACCATCTTCGCGTGGCCGGTCAGCGCGTGAAGTTCTCGCAGCACCGCAACTGCCTGATGCGGCAGCGGCACCAGATGCGGCGCGCCCAACAGCTTCTCTCGCAGTTCGCGCTTCATCCGCGCTGCGGGCACCGTCCAGAGAGCTGCATCAAGGTCGATCTCCGGCCACTCCGCAAAACGGAGTTCTCCAGGCCGAAGCAGCAGCATGGGCGCGAGCCTCAGGGCGGCACGGACCACCGGCGTCGCCGCGTACTTGTCGCAAGCCCGCAGGAGTTGACCGAACCGCGCTGGATCCGTGATCGCCGCGAAATTCTTCGGCTCCGGCTGCCGCAGCACCGTCTTCAACTTCGCGGCTGGGTTCCTGTCGATCTTGTCCGTGGCCATGGCATAGGCGAACACCTGGCTGGAGTCCTGCAATGCGCGATGTGCCGTCTCGATCACACCCCGATCCTCGATCCGCCGACAAACCGCCAGCAGCATGGGGCCGGTGACCTCCGCGATCGGCGTCTTTCCGAGCCACGGAAAAACATCTGTCTCGAACCGAGCCATCATCTTGTCGGCATAGCTCTTCGACCAGCCGGAGCGCCGCACCTTGAACCACTCGCGAGCCACCGCCTCGAACGAGTCTGTCGCCGGCAAGCCAGCGCTGCGAAGAGCATCTTCGGTCCGCGCCGCCAGGTGCCGCTTTCTCTCCGCCTTGCGTTCTGCACTCGGGTCGAGACCCTCGGCGACCAGCGCACGGGCCGCCTCCGCCTTCCGTCGTGCAAGTGCCAGTGAAGTGTCCGGATAGGTCCCCAGAGAGATCAATTTTCGGCGGGTCT
>JBDTUL010000777.1:0-2999 GCA_040007735.1 Gammaproteobacteria bacterium
GCTCCGTACGAAAAAATTCACGACGCGCCTGCCGGTACTTGCCGCTAAATAGACCCGTCTCGGAATGAATACGTACTTTTGTGACTCTGAAGTTCTTGAGTCGGAGTGACTGATGGATATATCCTGCGGGCTCATCGCATAGTCGGATGCACACGCGAGGGAGATGCATGTTGATACTGATGAGACGCCCGGGCGAATCCATTCACATCGGGCCGAATATCGTCGTAACACTGGTTGGTATGGAGCGAAACCGCGCGCGGATCGGCATTGAAGCGCCGCGCGACGTCACGGTGGATCGGGAGGAAATTGCCGTAAGGAAAAAGAACGGGGACGAGCCGCCCCGCAAGCAAGTGCAGAGCGCGGCACCCGAAGGCGAAGACGCCGCGTAAGAAGAGCTCGAAGGGGCGAGCTCAGCCCACGTCGTGCCGCGGTGAATCCGCGGCGCGACTGTCGGGTAGCGCGGTGTGGCCCTGCGTGATGCGCATTTTGTCGATGAGGCGCGTCCAATAACGCGGCGAACGCGTGTTCCGCGCCATGAGCGCGTACACCGCGGGCACCACCACCAGCGTCAACACCATCGAGATCAACACCCCGTACATCACCACCGCCCCGATAGGCTTGCGGTTTTCTGCGCCTGCGCCCACGGCGAGAATCAGAGGAATGGCGCCGAACGCGCTGCAAAGGCTGGTCATCAGCACCGGACGCAAGCGGGTGGCCGCAGCTTCGACGATGGCCTGGGTGAACTCGACGCCCCGGTCGCGTAACTGGTTCGCGAACTCCACGATCAGCACGCCGTTCTTGGCGGCGAGCCCGATGAGCATCACGATCGCCACCTGGCTGTAGATATTGATCGAGATGTCGTGCACCCACATGCCGACGGCCGCGCCCACCATGGCGAGCGGAACGGTGGTCATGATGACGAACGGCAACGTGAAGCTCTCGAACTGAGCCGCCAGCACGAGGAACACCACGAGCAATGCGCCGGCCAGCGTCCAGTACATCGACTGGCTGGATTTCAGATACTCACTGGCCTCGCCATCGAAGGAGAGCTTCGCACCCGGCGGCAACTGCGTCTCCACGGACTTCGTCATGAACTCCACCGCTTCACCCATCGAATAGCCGGGCGCCAGGCTGGAAGTAATAGTGATGGCGCGTAACCGATCGAAACGGTTTCGCTGCGACGAGGTGGCCAGCTCTTCCAGCTTCACGACACTCGCAAGCGGAATGAGGTCGTTGCCGCGGTCGGAGCGCACGTAAAGATTGTTCAAATCCGTGGGCGAGGCGCGGTCTTCGCTGCGCCCTTGCAGAATCACGTAGTACTCGCGACCGCTCTTGATGAACGTGGTGACGATGCGCGAGCCGAGCATGGTTTCAAGCGTCCGGCCAATGCTCTCCAGCGACACGCCCAGTTCGGCCGCGCGATTCCGATCGATGGACACCTTGATCTGCGGCTTGCGCTCTTTGTAATCCGTATCGACGTTCACGAAGCCGGGGTTGGCGTTCGCGAGGGTCACGAGTTTGTTGGTCCACTCGGACAACACCTGGTAGTCGGGCCCCTCGATCACGGCCCTGAACGGATCCGAGCCGCCCCAGTTGAAGGCAGTGGGCGTTACCACGCTCGAGCGCACGCCCGGAAGGTCGGCCACGCGCCGGCGCAGCGACTGAGCGATTTCATCGGCGCTGCGATCCCGCTTGTCCCAGTCGTTCAGGACGACGAACGCCTGCGCACGATTTACCTCGCCCACGCCGCCGCCGCCAGCGCCGCCGCCCGGCACGCGCACGTTGAAACGCTGGATGTCGCCGTGCCTGGCTTCCTCTTCGATGATGTCTTCGAGCTGGCGCGCGTAGCCATCCATATAGGAAAGCGACGCTCCCTCCGGGCCGACGAGCACGATACGAACGGCGCCGCGATCATCGTTCGGCGTGCTCTCGCTCTGGAACGTGGCCATCACCGCCATGGAGCCCGCGAACGCAACACCCGCCACGACAACCACCGCCACGCTGTGCTTCAGCACTCTGCGCAGCAGGCCTTCGTACCAGCGCGAAAGGGTTTCGAACAGCTCAGCGACATGATCACTCACGCGGCTGCGCGTGGCGCCCTTCTTGAAGAGCTGAGAAGTCAGCATGGGCGTCAGCGTCAAGGCGATGAGGCAGGAAAACAGGATGGAGGCGGCCAGCGTGAACCCAAACTCGCTGAACAACCGCCCCACCCGGCCGCCGAGGAACGAGATGGGCACGAACACCGCGGAGAGCACCAATGTAGTGGCCACCACCGCGAAACCGATCTCACGGCTGCCGTCGATCGCGGCCAGCAGGCTCGGCTCCCCGTGCTCGATACGGCGATAGATATTCTCGAGCACCACGATGGCGTCATCCACCACCAGGCCGATGGCGAGCACCATCGCGAGCAGCGTGAGCACGTTCAGGGTGAAGCCCATCGCGTTCATGGCAGCGCACGCCGCGAGGATGGAAATAGGAATGGTGATCGCCGGAATCAGCGTCGCCCGCCAATTGCCAAGAAACGCGTACATCACCGCCAGCACGAGCGAGAAAGAGATGGCGAGGGCGATCAGCACTTCATGGAGCGATGCTTCGATGAACACCGCGCGATCGATGTTGATGCCGAGCTGTGTGCCGGGCGGCAGGTCCTTGTTGAGCGCGGCGATCTCGGCCCGCACAGCCTTCGCCACTTCGAGAGCGTTGGCGTTCGCCTGCGCTTCGAGGCCCACGGTGATGCCAGGAGTGCGGTTCGTGCGCGCGATGGTGCGTTCGTTCTCGGCGGCCAGCTCCACTTGAGCCACGTCTGAAAGCTTCACCAGATAGCCGTCGGGGCCGCGCCCGATGACGAGGCTCCTGAAGTCCTCAGGCGTCTCGAAACCGGTTTCGGTGTTGAGCGTGAACTCGCGATTCTTCGACTCGATGCGCCCCGCCGGAATCTGCACGTTCTCGCGGCGAAGGGCGTTCTCCACGTCGGTCACCGTGAGCGCGCGTGCGGCCAG
>JBDTUL010000778.1:0-2998 GCA_040007735.1 Gammaproteobacteria bacterium
CGGCATTCCTGCTGAAAGCCTCATCAAGCAGAGCGCCGCGAAGCCCTCGTAGCACTCTGGCACCCTGCCCCGCCTGTTGCAGGCCGCGATTCGATCCACTGCTCCACCTCGCTTTGAAGCCAAGCGACCGAGCGTGCGCCTAGCTGACGCGGCTGCGGAAATCCGCCCGCTCGCTCGAGCCGCCAAATCGTCATGCGCGACAGGCCCGTCACGCTGACGACCTGCCGAAGCCGCAGAAAACTCATGCGCGCTACTCCACCTTCGAGAATTCCAAGCCACTCGCCCCTGGACATTTCGGGCAATGGTGGCGCCGTCCTAAGCCCGCCGTCACTCAGCGAAAGTGTCGAGTTTGACCACATACGCATGTTGCAGATCGCGGCCCTGCTTTCAGGAAACCTGGAACGGTCAGGTTGCCAATGTGTTGGCGACGTCAAGAACATCTTCAAGAACCATGTCTTCGAGGCAGCTCCGGATCTGCTACGTCGGAAGGCAGCCGATCTGTCTGTCGATGACTTTGTCGATCTGATCGGTCGCGTCGTCGAAGCGGGCAAAGGACGTACCGCAGGCAAGCTTCGAAGCTACCTCCGCGCCGCATACTCCCTGGCAATCGACGCGAAAACCGATCCCGCCGCACCGCCCGCCTTGAAGACGTTTGGGATCACCGTCAATCCCCTTGCGAGTATTGGAGCTTTATCGCAGTTCAACAGGACTCGCGATCGAACACTCAATGCTCCTGAACTCGCCGCTTTCATGAAGCGCCTCGACGCAATTTCCGCGGGTCCGAAGAAAGATGCAATGGAGCTATGCATATTTCTCGGCGGTCAGCGTCCCACACAGTTGCTCCGGGCGCGGGTGCCCGACGTCGACCTTCCAGCTGGGACGGTCACGCTCTACGACCCGAAAGGCGCACGGACCCAAGCGCGTGCCCACGTTCTGCCACTCACTCACGAAGCAATGGAGATCGCGGAGCTCCGGCTGAACGCAAAGCAAATGGCGAACAACGGCCCACTGTTCAGCACCGACGGGCGCAAGGCGATGCGGCCGGAGACCATTTCCGTAATGGTTACAGAAATCTGCGCGGAAATGGTCAAGGCTGGTGAGGTGCGGGAGTTATTCGAACTGCGCGATATACGGCGCACGGCCGAAACGATGCTTGCGGGGCTAGGCGTCTCGCGAGATTTGCGGGGGCAGCTGCAATCCCATGGACTGGGAGGCGTACAGCAACGCCACTACGATCGGCACGAGTACATGCTCGAAAAGCGAGGGACCCTCGAACTGTGGGCCGCGCATCTATTGCCACCGCGCCGCCGCCTGATCGATTTACGTTTTGGACACAACGGTGTCAGCCGTACACAGCAGCCCGCGTGTCAATTGAGCACCTTGCCGTTGGCCAGAACGATACTGATAACCGAGCCGGACCTGCGGCCATCTCGCAGCGGGTGAATCTTCACCGTGACCTTCTGGCCAGCGGTGATCTCAGTCCACACACCCGGGCCGTAGCGCTTCGCGAGCATGGTGGCGCTGTAGCTCGCGAGCGCCCAGACGTCCTGCTGATCGTTGCCTTTGTCCACGACCAGCCAGAGCCACGAATGGGGATTGCTGATCTGCACCCTCTGCAGCGTTCCCTGCAACGCGACGACCTTCGCCGAATCGTAAAAAACTGCGGAATGATGTGCAGCCGCCGTGCTGAAAAACGCGAGCGCCAGCAGAGTCAACAGCATGACCCCTGCGGCACACATTAATTCACGCATAGTTGCCGCATCCCAATGATTTGCGATTAAGCATGCGCCGTTCTACATTTCCTGATCAGTGCGCTGGAAGCAGCGCATAGGTGTACGTTTCGCGAGCGCCTTCGGATCGTCCGCGCATACGCTGACCGCCACAAGACTGCCACCCTGCAGCGGGCAGCCAGATACAACGTGTGCGTTCCCGTGCGAGATGTCCTCGAACCGCATCACGATCATGCCGCGCGCCGCGACCAGCTCGAACTTGACCCGGTCTAGCGCCATCATGCGAAACGGACCAACGGTCTGACCAACCTTGAAGGATTCTCCTCTTGCTCGATGTCCTTGCGGCTCTGGCGTGCGAATGGAAGAAGCGGTGCTTCGGCCAGTTCTTTCCGCCACGCGGCAGTGCTTCCGTCAGTACCGCCCGCTCAGCAGCTCACCGCAATCTGGCACAAAGGTGGGCAGATCCAATCGTTTCAGCATCTGCCACGTCGTGGCGATTGCGGCGGATAACGTGGGGATTCCCGCTTCGGCTTGAACCACAGCGATCGAGGACAGCGACCGCATCTGCACGCAGGCGGAGAGCACGATGCCGTCGATGCCGCGACAGTCCAGCCGCTTGTAGAGAGCGGTCAGCTCTTTCGGATCCTGTGCGGCGACTTGGAGATTGTCCGGAATCTCGAGCGCGAGGTAATCTTTCACCTCCACTCCCTCACTCTCAATGTAGTCAACGACGAGCTTCGTCAACGGCTTCATGTAGGGACACACCACGGAGATGCGCTTCATGCCGAGGGCATGCAAGCCATCGATCAACGCGCCGGCGCTGGTGACCACAGGTGCGGCCGCGCCGTTCTCTTCGGTGATCTTCGACAATCGGTGCTGCGAAACGCGATGGTATCCCTTGCCCATGCTCATGATCGCGACGAGGCAGGCGTATCCCAGAACATCGACGCGGGCGTCGGAAAGCTCCAGTGCACATCGATCGCTATCACGGTCCATGGCCTCGAGCTCTTCCTTGACCACCTTTTTCATTCGCATGCGGCTGGAATGAAACGTGAACGGTTCGGGTGCCACTGCCTCACGTGCGCGCAGCATGGCGGGAATCTCAGTCTCCATCGTGGTATTCGATGAAGGCACGATCTGGCCGATGCGAATCGGCGCGTGTGGTCTCATTGTGTCTCTTCTTTCTGGGGCAAATCGAAGTCAGGCGGACCCCACTCCGTGGGCGAGTCGTCCTCGGTGAATCGTGCGGCCGCCAGCGCTCGCCGATT
>JBDTUL010000779.1:0-2997 GCA_040007735.1 Gammaproteobacteria bacterium
GCAAGAGCACGCTGCTGCGCCTGATCACCGCACAGATCCAGCCGGTAAGCGGCACGGTCACGGTGTGGGGGCACGACATGTCGCAGCTCTCCAGGCGCGAGATTTATGCGCTCCGCAAGCGCATGGGCATGCTGTTCCAGAACGGCGCCTTGCTCACGGACCTGAATGTCTTCGAGAACGTGGCGTTTCCGCTGAGGGAGCACACCGACCTGCCCGAGCCCGTGCTCCGGACGCTGGTGCTCATGAAGCTGCACGCCGTCGGCCTGCGCGGCGCGGCCCACCTGATGCCCGGGGAGCTCTCGGGCGGCATGTCCCGGCGTGTGGCGCTGGCGCGTGCCATCGTCATGGACCCGGATCTGCTGATCTATGACGAACCGTTCGTCGGCCTCGACCCTATCTCCCTCGGGGTGATTCTCCGCCTCATTCGGGAGATGAACGAAGGCCTCGGCCTCACTAGCATCGTGGTTTCGCACGACGTGCACGAATTAGCCACCATTGCGCAGGATAGTTTCCTGATGTCCGGCGGCCGCATCGTGGCGTCGGGCTCGCCGAAGGAACTCGCCGCGAGCGGGCTCGAAGTGGTCAAGCAGTTCATGACCGGGAGCGATGACGGCCCGGTGCCGTTTCACTACCCCGCGCCCGATTATCACAGGCAGCTGCTCGACGGCGAGACGGATGAGGCGGGGTGAGCGCGACCATGACCGGGGAGAATCTGATCGTCACTTTCCTGCGTACAGTGGGACGAGTGGCGCTGTTTCTGGCAAGCCTTTTGAGGCAGAGCGGGCCGGCATTCGGGCGGCCGCGCCTGATCGTCAACCAGATCTACAACGCTGGCGCGCGGTCGCTGATCATCATCATGCTGTCCGGCCTGTTCGTCGGCATGGTGCTGGGGCTGCAGGGGTACACCCTCCTGCAGCGCTTCGGCTCTGAGGAGGCCCTGGGCGTCGCCGCCGCGCTGGGCCTGCTGAAGGAACTTGGCCCGGTCGTAACCGCCTTACTCTTCGCGGGCCGGGCGGGCACGTCGCTGACCTCGGAAATCGGTTTGATGCGCGCAACAGATCAGCTCACAGCGATGGAAATCATGGCAGTCGACCCCATGAGATTCGTGGCCGCGCCGCGTTTCATCGGCGGCGTAGTGGCGATGCCGCTGCTGGCGGGCATTTTCAGCATCGTCGGGCTGTTCGGTGCACAGCTCGTGGGCGTGCAACTGCTGAACGTCGATCGCGGCTCATTTTGGAGCCAGATGCAGGGCGCGGTTGAGTTGGGCGATGTTTACGAGGGCGTCATCAAAAGTGTGGCGTTCGGCTTCGCCTGCAGCCTCATCGCAGTGTATGAAGGCTACAACGCGGCGCCCACGGCTGAAGGGGTGGGGCTTGCCACCACGCGCACGGTGGTGGCTTCGTCGGTGCTCACTTTGCTGCTCGACTACATCCTGACCGCAGCTTTCGTTTAAGAGGAACATTCATGCGGCCAAATCGTACATTGGAGCTGGGCACGGGATTATTTGTGCTGCTGGGGTTCGCTGCCCTCGGCTTCCTGACGACGCAGCTGCCCAGCAGCGGCTTCAAGTTCGGCAAGGGCAAGGCCGGTTTCCACGTGGTGGCGAAGTTCGACAACATCGGCGACCTGAAGCCCGGCTCCCCCGTATCGATGGCGGGCGTGCGAGTGGGCGACGTCGAGAGCATCAAGTTCGATTCGCAGGACTACAAAGCCGCGGTGATGCTGCGAATCGACCCGGAGTACAACGAGATTCCGGACGACAGCGACGCCAGCATCCAGACGCAGGGCCTGCTCGGCGGCAAGTATGTCGGCCTGAGCCCCGGCGGCTCGGACCAGTACCTCAAGGACGGCGGCCAGATCGCCTTCACCCAGTCGGCCATCGTGCTCGAAAGCCTGGTCAACAAGTTCTTCGCCAACTTTGCGAGCAAGGGCGACGATTCCAGCAAGGGCGATGATTCCGGCGCCCAAATCAATTCCGGAGCCAAGGCCGATTCCGGAACGAAGACCGAGTCCGGCAACGAACCCGGCAAGGAGACGCAGAAATGAAAGTGCTCTATACGATTCTGGCCAGCGCGCTGTTGGTGTCCAACTTCGCAAGCGCTGCGGATGTTCCGGCGCCCACCGCGCCGCCGCCGGCCGCCGCGCAGGCAGACGACCCCAGCAAACTCGTTCAGACCGTCGCCGAGACGATGCTGAAAGATCTGGACGCCGATCGCGCCGGCTACAAGAAAGACCCGTCGAAGATCAACGCACTGGTCGAGAAGAACCTGCTGCCGGTGTTCGACACCAAGTACTCGGCGCGGCTGGTCCTGGGCAAGCACTGGAAGACCGCGACCCCTGCCCAGCAGGACCGTTTCGTCGCCGCGTTCTACCAGTCGATGCTGCGTAACTACGGCAGCGCGCTGGCGGAGTTCACGGGCGACAAGCTCAAAGTCTTCCCGGCGCAGAACGACGGCAAATCAGAGAACGCCACCGTGCGCACGGAAGTGAAGCGCAGCAACGGAACGCGCATTCCGGTGAACTACACGCTCCACAAGACCGCTGAAGGCTGGAAGGCCTGGGACGTGGTCATCGACGGCATCAGCTACGTGAAGAGCTTCCGCGAGGACTTCGGCGCGGAGATCGACCAGAAGGGCCTAGATGCCGTGATCGATCGCATTGAAAAGGGCGGTGCGCCGGCGCCCGCCAAGAAGGCCTGATCGGCCCTTGGCTGCCTTGCCTGCCCAGCCCGTTGAGAGCGTCGAGGTGGTCGCGGCTTCGCCCGGCCGCCTCGCCGTCAACGGGGCTCTGACGTTCGCCACGGCCCGCCGCGCGCATGAGGCGGGGCTGGATATCATTCGTGCCAATGATTCGCGTGAGCCGCTGCAGATTGACTGCGCGGGGGTCACGGACTCCGACAGTGCAGGGCTTGCTGTACTTGTCGACTGGATAGCCAACGCGAAGAAGCAGGGCCGAACGCTTACGTTTGCGAATTTGCCGGCTGGGATTCGGGCGGCG
>JBDTUL010000780.1:0-2991 GCA_040007735.1 Gammaproteobacteria bacterium
GCGCGCGGCGCCGATGCCCGCTCGATGCTCGAAGCGGGCTCGGAAATCGCGTTGGCTGCGAGCGAGTCGCATTCGGCGAGTCAATCGAATCTCATTTGCCCAGCGAGTGAGCTGAGTTCGATACGATCCTCGGGATTACAAAATCCCTTCGAGGCGTAGTGACTGAACTCTTCCGCTGCCGGCTCACGCTCTGTTTGCTGTTGGTCTCACCCAGCGTCTTTGCGGACGCACCGGTTGCCTCCCCGGAAGACGACGCGGCCGTGCGATTCGACGCGCTGTACACCGGCGATCTGTGGCAGAACACGCATGGCGGTGTGCGCACCGGCGGCAAATTCATCGGTGACCTGGACCTCGCGCTCGAGGTCAACGGCGAGCGGGCGTGGGGGCTCGAGGGCGTCACGCTGTTCGCGAACGGGCTGTTCGTTCATGGCGGCAGCGTCAGCGGGCCGCTGGTCGGCGATGCGCAGACCATCAGCAACATCGAGGCGGTTCACCAGGCCCGCCTGTTCGAGCTGTGGGTGGAAAAGCGCTTCGGGCACGACGAGTCGCCCTCGCTTCGGGTTGGCCTCTACGACCTGAATTCCGAGTTCGATGTCATCGACACCGCATCGCTGTTCGTAAACAGCTCGCATGGCATCGGCCCGCAGATTGCGCAGACGGGTCTCAACGGGCCTTCGATCTTTCCGGTCACCTCGCTCAGCGCACGGCTGCACTGGAGCTTTCCTCAGCAATGGAGCGCGAAGTTCGCTGCGCTGGACGGCGTGCCGGGTGACCCGGGCCGGCCCAGGAGCAACGCCGTGCGTTTCGACTCCAAAGACGGCTTGCTGCTGATAGCGGAAGCGGGCCGCGCGGGCTCGCGGCTCAAGAAAGTGGCGGTCGGCGCATGGCGCTACACCGTGCGCTTCGGTGAAGTGGCGCCGCCGGATTTTGAGACTGCACCCGACCGCGTACGCGGGAACGCCGGTTTCTATGCGTTGCTCGATGCGCAGCTGTACTCGGAGGCGGCGGATGCCAATCAGGGGCTGTCCGGTTTCCTGAGGCTCGGTAACGCGGACGACCGCATCAATCGTTTCGAGAATTACTTTGGGGCAGGCCTGGTGTACACCGGCGCACTGGTGTGGCGGCCGCAGGATCAACTGGGGCTCGCCGTGGCGTCGGTTGGCAATGGCCGGCCTTATCGGCTGGCAAACGACCCCGCGGCGGTCGGAAGCCGCGAGGTCGCTGTTGAGCTCACCTATCGGTTCGCTGTGAATGACTGGCTAACGCTGCAGACCGACGTGCAGCACATCACCAACCCCGACACGAATCCCGACACGCCCAACGCCACTGCCGTCGCGCTTCGCTTCGATATTCAACGCACTTTCTGGCGCTGAGGAGATATCGCGCATGCACGATCACTTCGGTTTCCACGAAAGACCCGCGTACACGGATCTTCCATCGCCGGGCAGGAACTGCGCGGCATCGACGCCGCGGGCATCGGCGATCACACCTGTGGTCGACGCATAAGTGCGATTGGCGAGGTTGCGTCCCTCGACGAACCACGACAAACCCTGCGCCAGGTTTCGCCCGGCCTTGAGCCCCACCAGTGCATAAGCGTCCGCAAACCACGTGTTCGCCATGTCGATGGCATAGCGGCGGGGCGACCACTCCGTGTTGAGCGTGGCGAAGTAGCCGTCACGTGGAGACCATGTGAGTTCACCGCGATAGAAATGCTCGGGGACGCCGGGCAGTTTGTTGTCTCCGTAGGCCGCGTTGCCATCGAAGTGAAAGTCGCTCCAAAGATAGGAAGAGCGCCACGACACGGTGGAGGAGAGCGGCACTTGCGCTCCCACTTCCAATCCGCGGTGCGTGGTGTGAGGCGCGTTGACCGTGCCGAGCGGTTGCCCACCCGGGTCGTTCAGCCCGAGAAGCTCATCATGCACCCGCGAAGAGTAAGCGGCCACGTCCCATTGCACGCCTGAAAGCGTGCCACGCGTGCCCAGCTCCACCGTACGCGCTTGCTGCGCATCCAAAAGGTTTACGCCTGGCCCGCCGGTCAATTCGCCAAAGCTCGGGGGCTCGAAGCTGTCGGAGAGGTTCCCGAACACGGACCAGCCGGGTCCGGCATGGAACAGGAATCCGAGTTTGGGAGAGACCCGCGTGTAAGTTGCGTCCAGTCCCTGATCGCCGTTCGAGAGGAACCGGTCCTCGAGGCGACGCTCCGAGCCGGTCCATTGCGCGCCGGCGACGAGAGTCCAGCGCGCGTTGAGGTCGAACTCGTTTTCTGCGTAGGCCGTGAGGTTGCGCGATTCCTGCTCGCTTGCGGCAGTGGGTGCGCCCTTCTGGCCTGCGGCGTTGACGAAGCGATCGTCACTCACGCGATTCCAGGAAGGTGACACGCCGAGGATAAGCCGATTTGCGTGGCCGGCGAGCGGGTGCTCCTCTACGAAGCGAATGCTTACGTTGTAGTCGTTCGAGCGTTGCTGCAATACCTGGAAGATAGGGTGAAACAGATCTTTGTAGCTGTAGCCGGCGGAGAGCTCGAGGTGCGCATCGTCCAGATCGATGACGGTGCGGTTGGCCAGCCTGTAGAGGTCGTAGTTGCGCTGCTGCCGTCCGGCGCGACTGGCCGCATTCGCCTGCTCAGGGTTCGCCGCCAGCTGCGATTTGGTGAGCGAGCCCGGCAGCTGCGAGTCCGTATGCAAGGCCGACAGGAAGAAGCGCGTCTCGACGTTGTCTCGCAGCTGAATGCCGGCGTTGCTGAAGAAACGCTGGCTTTTCTGCTCGGACCAGGTGCGAAACCCGTCCTGGGAGTAAGCCGACGCCGAAGCGAAATAGTCTCCCGAGGTCAGCACGTCGCCCATGCTGACGAGCGCACGGCGGTAACCGAAACTGCCACCTTCCAGGCGCGGGCGGGCTCCGTAACCATCGTGGCCGGATGGCGAGACGAAGTTGATAGAGCCGCCGAGCGTGGTGCCGCCGTATTCAAGAGCGTTCGCTCCGCGCATCACC
>JBDTUL010000781.1:0-2985 GCA_040007735.1 Gammaproteobacteria bacterium
AATCAGAACGCCTGTATGAAGCAGAATTTTGCCGCGATCGTTCTCGGCGGTACCGGGCAAGTCGGCGGGGCAGACGTCGCGGAGCTGCTAGCCGCGGTAGGAAGCACAGCCCGCAGCCGCTTTCGCTATGTTCGCTTGATGGGCATGAAGGAAGACGCCGTACGCCTGCCTCTCATTGCGCAAATGGGTCTAGCCTGATAGGCTCATTGGCCCCGGGTCGCAAGGGATGTCGATGAATAAAGCAGGTGTCAGCCTGTGGCGCCAGATTGGCGAGACGCTCACCGAAGAGATCGAGCAAGGGGTCCACGCCGAGAACGAGCGCCTGCCGCCCGCCTCAGAGCTCGCGAGCCGATTCTCGGTGAACCGGCATACGGTTCTCAAAGCAATTTCTCACCTGCAGTCCGACGGCCTCATCCGCATCGAGCGGGGTCGCGGGGCCTATGCGATCGTCAATCCCCTGCAATTCCGGATCGGACCGCGCCGCTGGTTCGAGCAGAATCTGCTCGAGAGCAACCTCACTCCTTCGCGCACCATCATTTCGATCCAGACCCGCGTGGCGAGTGCGGAAGCTGCCAAGGCGCTGAAGCTGCCGAAGAACTCTCAGGTCGCGTTCGTCACACTCCTGGGCGAGGCCGACGGGTTTCCAGTGAACCTGGGGTACAACTATTTTCCGCTGAAGCGACTGCCGGAAGTCGAAGCGGTGTTCCGCAGCTTCGGCGAAGAGCGCACCGAGTCCTTTTCGTTCCGAGCGCTGTTTCGCAAGCTCGGTGTGAAGGACGCTCGTCGCAAGAGGCTGCGCATTCGCTCTCGCACACCGAGCCGCGAAGAAGCGCAACGCCTGCAGATGGCGCCGAACGACCACGTGCTCGTGACATTCGTGACGCAGGTGGACACGGACGACGTGCCGGTCGCATACGCCGAGACCTGCTACTGCAGCAGCCGCGTCGATCTGGTCCTCGACCTCTAACACCACGCTCCGCTTCACGCGAACGCATTCCGCCTTCGTCGCCATTCTCCTGTTGAGTCTAGACTTATTCTGGCGCCATTCACTTTCCGGAAGAGCCCTGGCGCGAGCCCGTGATCGCAAAGTTTGGTGAGAACGCCACCGTTCACGCCATTCGACAGCATGCGGTCACGCAGATTGGCGACATGCTCTTCATGCTCCACGTGCCGTGGCAGGCTGCTTCGACTCCGTAGCGGCAAGATCCACACCGACTGCGTCGAACAGCTCTTTGACGGGCGCGCAGACGGAATCTGCTTCGAGCGAGCGATCGTGCTCCAGCAGCGATCGTGCCGCATCCTGCATCGCCCGAAACGCCGCGCGGACCATGTGATTTCCGTGGATGACGAGCTGCGCGCCACGCTGATGCAGCTCCGCTCCCGTGACATGGTTGTAGGCCGTGGGGATCAGCACGAGGGGCTTGTCGATGCCGGATTTCTTCTTGAGCGTCGCGAAGCCGGCCATGAAGGCGAATATCTCCTCGCCCGTTTTATCCTTCGAGTGAATCACGATGCCATCCGCAGCGCTGCGCAAGTAGATCTCCGCGCGCGCCAGCGCATCCTGCAAGCCTGCTCCGGCAATGAGGCTTTCTATGCGAGCAAAGACCAGGAACTCGCGGGTGAGCACCGACCTCCGGGCCACTGCAATCTTGTCCGAGAAGACTCGCGGGTCTTCGAGCTGATGCGCCACGTTGTCCGCCAGGCTGGTGCGCTTCGCGCCCGACTTATCCTCCACGATGACAGCAGACACTCCGAGCCCTTCGAGGCGTCGGCACAGCTGCACGAACGCGAGATCGTCGCCGCCGGTGTCGGCGTCCGCGATGATCGGAAGTGCGCAAACCGCTGCGATATCGCTGATGGTATCGATGCGTCGCTCGCAGAGTGACAGCTCGGCATCCGGCAGGCCCATTGCCGTCGCGTGGGAGAACCCACTGGCCCATAGCGCATCGAATGCGAGCGCAGGTGAGCCTGCCGGACAGGCAGCGGACGCACCGATCATCGCCGACAAGGGATTGTGGCATTCGATTGCGCGCAGCAGCCGGTGCTCGCGAAGTGCAGCCGCGAGTCGCGGCCGGCGATGCTCTGGAAGCGACAGCGTGTGAAGTGACATGGACCCTCCCCTTTTATCGCCTACGCGAGCAGCGTAGACAGTTCGCGCCTGATTGCGGCGACCTCAGTGACGAGGTCCTGAATATGCCTGGCGGTTGCAGCTTTGCCGATCTCGCCGAGAAAAAAGAAGTGCGAGCCGTCCACATACCGGCTCAAGCGCGCGACCACCCCCTTCATCAACGCGCGTATCGTCTGCCACTTCTGCGGAGCCAGCTCGCAGGCGTGTTGAAGAGCGCCGTTGTCGCCAGCGCTGCCCCGGCGGCAAGGCAATCGCGCAGGTTGATCTCGACATGTCCCATCACATTCTCCTTCACCGATGCCCCCCTCACCCGATCACACCCGCGCGCCAGGGAATCACGCCCATCAGGAGAGCGGCCAGCAGCACAATGAACGCTAGCAGCGCCGCCCATTTGAATGCAAAGCGCTGCAGCTGTACGAACTCGACACCCACGAGGCTCGCCAGCAGATAGGTGGACGCCGCAAGCGGGCTCAAAAGATTGACGGGTAACGCGATGACCGCGGCTCGCGCCATTTCCAGGGGCGTCACCCCGTACTGTGCGGCAGTCTTCGTAAGCACCGGCAGAACGCCGAAGAAAAAGCCATCGTTGCTGATGAAAAAATAGAATGGTACAGCGAGTACGGTAGTCAGAGGCGCAAGATACGGCCCGACTTCCGGCGGCATTGCCCGCGCCATGTGCGATCCGAGTGCATCGCTCATCCCCGTGCCACTCAGCACGCCCAGGAAAACACCCGCGGACAACGTCAACGAGAGCACCTTGAAGATGCTGGGTGCGTGGGCGGAGATTCGTTCCCTCTGCATTTCAATGTTGGGATAGTTGAGCTGCAAGGCGATGGCACTTGCGACCATGAACAGTA
>JBDTUL010000782.1:0-2982 GCA_040007735.1 Gammaproteobacteria bacterium
ACCAGGTTCACGTGCATGCCCGGAGCAAGCCAGCCGCCCTGGAGGATGGGCTCGCGAGACGCCGTAACGGTGCAAACGATGTTTGCGCCCTCAACGGCCTCGCGCGCGCTGGTGACCACTTCTATGTTCAACCGCAACCTCGCCCCCTCGCGCTCCGCGAACTGTCGAGCTTTGTCGGCTGACCGCGCCCAAACCCGAACACGGCGTAACGGCCGGACCAGCGAGATCGCCTCCAGATGCGAGATCGCCTGTTCGCCGGCACCGAGCATCGCGAGCGTGCTGGCGTCGGCCCGCGCCAGGGTGCGCGTTGCCACGGCCGTAGCCGCCGCCGTGCGGATTGCCGTGACCTCGGCGGCATCGATGACCGCGGACAGCCGGCCGGTGACCGTGTCCAGCAGGACAATGACGCCATTGTGGGAAGACAAACCCTGCGCGGTGTTCTGAGGATATACCGCAACGATCTTGGCGCCCAATGCGGCGGGCTCATCGAGATAACCCGGCATCAAACCAAACATGTTGACCCCGCCCGGCAACGGCATGACCGTCCGCAGGGGCAGCAGCGCCCCGCCCCGGGACACGGTGCGCATGACGCGGTCGATGACCTCGATGCACTGTTGCATGGGGAGCAGCCGGCGCACGTCGCTGGCGCCGATGACGCGGATTTCCCCTGCCGGGGCGTTGTGGGACAAGCGTTATTCTCCTGCCAGAGTGAAGAGCAAGCCGTTGAATTCTATATAAGTTAGCATAGGGGGTCAGCAGTACTCGCTTATCGGTACGTCGCCAAGGACCTGAACTCCGTAGATGAAGACTCCCCCGGGCCTGCAGGCCCTGATTGACGACGGCGTGATCGACGAAGTCATACGTTCCCTCAAGAGCGGCAAGGAAGCCACGGTCTATGTCGTGCGCTCGGGATCCGAAACCCGTTGCGCGAAGGTGTATCGGGACATGGCCCAGCGCAGCTTCCAGAAGCGCGCGCAGTACCAGGAAGGCCGCAAGGTGCGCGGCAGCCGGCAGGCGCGCGCCATGAACAAGAGCACGAAGTACGGACGCAAGGAACAGGAAGCGGCGTGGAAGAACGCTGAAGTGGATGCGCTATACGCGCTCGTTGCCGCCGGTGTGCGCGTGCCCCGTCCGTATGGATATTTCAACGACACGCTCATCATGGAGCTGGTGACTGACGCGACGGGGTATCCAGCGCCGCGACTCAACGAAGTCGAGCTGTCTGCCGAGACTGCGCGGGAATATCACACGTTCCTGATAGGCCAGGTGGTTCGCATGCTGTGCATCGGGCTGATTCATGGTGACCTGTCGGAGTTCAACGTGCTCGTCGGGCCCGACGGGCCGGTGATCATCGACCTGCCCCAAGTGGTGAACGCTGCGGGAAACAACGGTGCGTTCGCGATGCTCGAGCGCGATGTGAACAATCTCAGATCTACGTTGGGACGGTTTGCGCCTGAGCTTTTAGCAACTGAGTTTGCGCGCGAGATGTGGGCGCAATTCGAGCAGGGTACTTTGCTCCCCGACAGCAAACTCACTGGTGTGTTCGCGCGTGATGAATCGGCAACCGACCCGGATAGTGTGTTGTTGCTGGTTGAGGATGCGCGGGAGGATGCGCTTCAGCGCGAGTTGGGACGAGAGGAATAGAGATTTTTATTTTTTAAAGTAAAAAATACGTCCTAGCCCAAGATCCAAGATTTTTGGGCGTCAGCCAGCTGACATGACCTGCTGAAGAGCCGCCCCGATCCGCGCCCTCCCGGGAAAATACTCCCACTCAAACGCATGCGGATAAGGCGTATCCCACCCCGCCACCCGCTCGATCGGCGCCTCGAGGTCGTAGAAGCATTCCCGCTGCACAGTGGCGACGAGCTCCGCACCGAAGCCTGCGAATTCCGTGGCCTCATGCGCCACTACGCAGCGCCCGGTCTTGCTCACCGACTGAGCAATCGTTTCCACATCCAGCGGCACGATGGACCGAAGGTCGATGATCTCAGCATCGATGCCGCTGGCAGCCACCACGGCCTCGGCCACATGCACCAGCGTTCCGTACGTGAGAATGGTGACCTCTGTGCCGGCACGAACAATCTCGGCCTTGCCGATAGGCACCGTGTAGTGCCCTTGCGGCACATCGCCCTTAGGGTGCGCGGCCCATGACACAGCCGCCTTGTCCGGCTGACCATCGAAGGGCCCGTGATAGAGCCGCTTCGGCTCGAAGAAAATGACCGGGTCATCGTCCTCGATCGCCGCGATGAGCAACCCTTTCGCATCGTAGGGGTTCGACGGCATCACCACCTTGATGCCGCAGATGTGCGCGAACAGCGCTTCGGGACTCTGGGAATGAGTCTGCCCGCCGCGAATGCCGCCGCCACTGGGCATGCGCACGGTGACCGGCGCAAAGAAATCCCCTGCGGTCCGATGTCTCAACCGCGCCAGCTCGCTGACGATCTGATCGAACCCGGGATAGATGTAGTCGGCGAACTGGATCTCCGCCACCGGCCGCAGCCCGTTCACACCCATGCCGATGGCCGCCGCGATGATGCCGCCTTCGGCGATGGGCGTGTCGAGCACGCGCTGCTCGCCATATTTCTTCTGCAACCCTTCGGTGCAGCGGAAGACGCCGCCGAAATAGCCAACATCCTGGCCCAACACCACGACCGCCCGGTCGCGCTCCATCGAAACGTCCATCGCTGAGTTGAGCGCCTGGACCATGGTCATGCGCGCCATCACTTGCTCCTGTTGAGCGCAGCGAACTGCGCCCGCTGACGTTCGAGTGCCGGCGTGGCCGTCTTGAACACGTCATCGAACATCGTTGCGGGGTCGAGGCGCGGCGCCTCCGTCATCGTCCCGTACGACAGCGCCTCTTGCCAGGCCTGCGCGACGTGGGCAACCAGTTCCTGCTCCAGCGCTTCGTGCTGACTCTGCGACCACTCCCCCAGAGTGATGAGATGGGCCTTCAGGCGATCAATCGGGTCTCCCAACGGAAAG
>JBDTUL010000783.1:0-2982 GCA_040007735.1 Gammaproteobacteria bacterium
CGGCCGGGACGTTGCTGCCGTCGCCAGTCGCGGAAAACGAGTTCGCGGTCGGCATCTCCTCGGACCGGCTCACGCTGTTCATGTTCCATGCGTTCTCGAGCGTGGTCTACACGCGTAAGAGCACCAACGGTGCGTGGGTCAACCCCAACGCGCCCGCCGCGGCACCGACGATCGGCGGTTGGGAGCACAAGCCGCTCGCCGACTGCGCCAACCTGATCGGCATGTCGAGCCCGGGCGGCTGCGGGACCGAGGGCATCTTCAACTACACGCGGCAATGACCTTTGTTACGCCTGACTGATGATCGAGCAACTCGTCGGAGAGATGTAACTGTCGCTCGTGCTCGATATTGGAGAGCATCGCGGCCCCCACGTACCAACCTTGCCTATCAGAAAGCAGAGAAACCGATATGCCCGTACGCTCGTTCAAAGTTGATATCGCAAATCAGTCGTCCTATCTCACGCTTCGCAAGAGAGACGAGAACGCATGTTCCGGTGGCTGGACTGACGGTTGGGGTTCGCCGCCGGCCTCGATTCCACCGGGTGCTTCCATTGGCTTTCAGGGTGAGAGTGACAACATTTTCGGAGGCACCGAAGCCTGGGTCAAGTACGATGCTATCGACAACGGCGGCAACAGGCACGGCGAGCTCTACGTCTATTGGGACAATCCGTACTACGGTGCGACGCACTGGAAGGCAGCCGTCGTACACGGAGATGTCACTGCCGACTGCAATGCGGGGCCGAGTGAATTTGACACCAATGATTCGGAAATTCCCGACTTCGGCGGAAGTTCCAGCTTTTCCGATCTGGACGGCGGCACTGGCATTCAGCCGGCCTTGAACGGCACACTTGCCAACGCCTTGCTAACTACGAGCGGAGGCATTTTGACTGGAATTCCGGCGCTCCTCGGAACACAACATATCGTCGCGCACGCCCATCTCTCCGTCTCGATCCAGGACGTCGCGAAGCCGGGGTATTCCGCGACCTCCTATACCTATACGCCACTCGCCAATCCTCGCGTGACGGATTGGATAGGACATTGGAGCGCCCAGAATGTGGACATTCAAATCATCAAAAAGTCTGGCGACGTAGTCACAATTACTATCCATGACAATGGATCCACTCCGCCCTTATCAATGACGGTAGATATTGATGTCGGCCAGCACACGATCAAGCAACTGATTGCGTCCACCGCCAAGCCGCTTGGCGAAGTTCCCTTGAAACTTGACCCCGTCCAGCAGCAAGCGGTAACCGCTACTGTAAATAGGGTTCTATCGCTGGGTTCGCTGCCTCAGTCTCGCGCAGACATCCAGGTTCACCTGAACAACACTATTTCGGCCGCTCCGGAGCTCGAGAAGGAATCGATCGCGCCCGCCGTCGTTCAGCACATCAGCCGCAACCTTGCTGTTCCCCTCGCTGCTAAAGGGACCTTACGCCTGGACAACGGGGTCGGCCTTACTTTGATGCAGACAGCTGTCAATGGTGCGCCACAGGCGGTGTCGGTGCACTTTCAGCGGTTCGCTGCCGGAATCCCGTCCCGCGACGTCGAGATTGGCCGCTACTCCCCGCCACCCAGATAAACACTCTCCGTGCCGGAGAAACCAGGACGCAGAACCGCACGAGCGCGCGATCATCGCGCTCGACGGGTCGATCGAGCAGGACACCGTCATCGACGCAGCAAGTGCTCGAGGGAGATCCGGGCCTCGGGGTCTAGCCGCGGCCGGCGTGATACCCGACCGCGCGAATCTCTTCTCCGGGCACGAACCCGACCGGTCATCAGTTCATGCAGTACGAATCGCCGCCGTGGATGCTCGAGCCATCGAAGCCCATACGCCACTCCTTGAACAGCGCGCTGTAGCTGACCCCGACCTTGTCGTTCGGGAACTTGAACGCACCCGCGAACCGGTTCAGGCCACACACCACGCCACCCGGAGCGGGGTTCGGCGCGAGCGAGAAGAACGCAGTGCCTCCCCAGCCGTACGTGTACCACCACACGGCGCCACCGACGGGTTTCACGCACTGCGCATACGCGCTGAGCTGCGTCCCGTTGACCTGGCTGCCGCCGATCTGCCACTGGCCGAGCTCGTTCTTCTTGACGATCACGCTGTCGTTCTGCGTGTTGAAGCCGTTGTACACGACCCGCAGCCCGCTCAGAAAGCACATCATGTTCGCGCTATCAGCGGCGTTGGCGATCGTCTTGGTGGGCGAGCCGGCTGCCCAGAAGTCCTTCTTCACGGGGTCGGCGGCAAAGCACAACGCCGAGGCAGAGATGGTGCGGTTCGTACCGGACCCCGTGTCGATCTGGAGATGAAACGAAGGAAGAACATCACCGATCACCGCGCCCCCACCACCCGCGAAGCCGCTCGCCGAGATCGGGCCCTGAATGCCGTCGACCATGCACACGTGATGACCATCCCGCGGGACGCCGAGATCGAAATCACACGCCTTGTGGCCGGGGCCGGCTCCGTTGTTACACACGAACAACGAGGTCTGGGTCACCGAGGATACGGCTTGCTCGGTGTCGGAGACCTCCGGGGCCGTGTCGTCATCGATGCACGCGGGTAGAAGGGCAAAGAGAAGAGAGAACAGACCGATTCCAGCTCGAAGTTGCATGACCCGGTAGAGCCCGCCCGGGTTGCGGCGTTTCACGATCATTCGAGACAACGATCCCATGCGCGCGGCAACGCGTCCGCTGATCGGTTCGGCGGCGACCGAACCGTCGTCTGCCACGCCGGCCCTATCGTCGCGCGCATGCTGACGCCAGAGGACCTCCACTACATCCGCTCGCAGTTCTCGACCCTCGAAGCCTTGTGCGTGGGGCGCGCCGAGTCGCCCGCGGCGGTGCGCCAACAGATCCGGGATCACGCGATGCCGGCGGCGACGTACGTGCTCGACGACGGCACCGAGATGTTCCCGCCGGACTACTTCGCGCTGGTCGACGAGGCTGGTGGGGTCGCCGAGTTGCGCGCTTCGTTCTTCGAGCGCT
>JBDTUL010000784.1:0-2974 GCA_040007735.1 Gammaproteobacteria bacterium
TGTTGCCCGGCATGTTCGTGCGCGCGCAGCTGCAACAGGGTGTGAGCAACGACGCGCTGCTCGCGCCCCAGGCTGCGGTGTCGCGCAATGCGCGCGGTCAACCCACGGTACTGGTGGTGGACGCAGAGGGCAAGGTCAGCGAACGCGCGATCCGCACCGAGCGCGTGATCGACGGACAGTGGCTCGTTATCGACGGTCTCAAGGCGGGCGAACAGGTGATCGTCGAAGGGCTGCAGAGGGCGAGAGCAGGATCCACCGTGAAGCCCGTGCCGGCAGGCGCGAAGCCTGAAACGGCTGCTGCATCGCCCGGCCAGGGTTGAGCGACCATGCTGTCGCGTTTCTTCATCGATCGTCCGATTTTCGCCTGGGTCATTGCGCTGGTGCTGATGCTGGCCGGTGGCCTCGCGGTAGTGAGTCTGCCGGTGATGCAGTATCCGGGCATCGCGCCGCCGCAGGTGTCGATCAATGCAAGCTACCCCGGCGCCTCTGCGCAGACGGTGCAGGACAGCGTCGTGCAGGTCATCGAGCAGCAGCTCAACGGCATCGACGGCCTTGACTACATCACTTCAGAAAGCAATGCCGATGGCACTGCCGGCGTCACGCTGACTTTCGCGCAGGGCACGGATCCCGATATCGCGCAGGTGCAGGTGCAGAACAAGCTGCAAGCGGCGACGCCACTGCTGCCGTCGGAAGTGCAGCAGCAGGGACTGCGTGTCAGCAAGCCGACGCGCAACTTCCTCGTAGTGCTGGGCTTTCGTTCCACGGATAACAGCCTCGATGGCGAGGATCTGGCGAACTACGTCGCCTCGAACGTGCAGGACCAGATCGCGCGCACACCAGGAGTCGGTGACGTGCAGCTGTTCGGTGCGCAGTTCGCCATGCGCATCTGGCTCGATCCCGCCAAGCTGTACAACTTCAATCTGACCACCGCGGATGTGATCGCCGCGGTTCGCAGCCAGAACGTGCAGGTGTCCGCGGGACAGCTGGGCGGATTGCCCGCTGTGCCAGGCCAGTCGCTGAACGCCACCATCATCGGGCCGACGCGCCTGTCCTCTCCCACTGAGTTCGGTGCGATCCTGCTGCGCGTGAATGCGGACGGCTCGCAGGTGCGCGTGCGCGATGTGGGTCGCGTGACCCTCGACGCCGAGAACTACGTGCGTGACGTGCGCTACAACGGCCAGCCTGCCACCGCGATCGCCGTGCGCCTGGCGATCGGCCAGAACGCACTCGACACAGTTGAGGCCATCAACGCCACGATCGAGCGATTGAAGCCGTTCTTCCCGCCGAGCGTGGTGGTGGACTATCCCATCGACACGGCGCCGTTCGTGCGCACGTCGATCAAGGAAGTCGCGAAGACGCTGTTCGAGGCGATCGTGCTTGTTTTCCTGGTGATGTACCTGTTCCTGCAGAACATCCGCGCGACGCTGATCCCGACGATCGCGGTGCCGGTCGTCATGCTCGGCACCTTCGGCGTGCTGGCGGCGTTCGGCTATTCAATCAATACGCTGACGATGTTCGGTATGGCGCTGTCCATCGGCCTGCTCGTCGATGACGCGATCGTGGTGGTCGAGAATGTTGAGCGCGTGATGCGGGAGGAAGCACTGTCGCCGAAAGAGGCGACCCGCAAGTCGATGGACCAGATCACCGGGGCACTCGTCGGGATCGCGCTCGTGCTGGGCGCGGTGTTCGTGCCGATGGCCTTCTTCGGGGGTTCCATCGGCGTGATCTATCGCCAGTTTTCGATCACGCTCGTGTCCGCAATGGGCCTGTCGGTGCTGGTCGCGCTGATCCTCACCCCCGCGCTGTGCGCGACGCTGCTCAAACCGCTGAAGGCGGGCGAGACGCACGTGCGCCGGGGCTTTTTCGGCTGGTTCAATCGCGGTTTCGAGCGTGCCAACAATGGCTATCGCAGAGGCCTTGAGTCGATTCTGGCGCACAACCGTCGTTACATGCTCGTCTACGTGCTCCTCGTGACGTTCATGGGGTTCCTGTACGTTCGCATTCCGACGGCGTTCCTGCCGGATGAGGATGCCGGCACGCTGACCGGCATCGTCCAGACACCGCCGGGCGCGACGAAGGAACGCACGGCGCGGGCGCTGGAGCTGACACAGAACTTCTTCCTGAATCAGGAGAAGGACGTGGTCGAAGGCGTTCTGACCGCCAACGGTTTCAACTTCGCCGGCACGGGCCAGAACATGGGCCTGGTGTTCGTGAAGTTGAAGAACTGGGACGAACGCCGCAAGAAGTCACAGGGTGTGAAGGCAATCGCCGCCCGCGCTGGCGCGTACTTCTCGACCATCAAGGACGCCTCGATCTTCGTCATCGTGCCGCCCGCAGTGACAGAGCTGGGCAACGCCTCCGGCTTCGACATACAGTTGCAGGACCGCGCCGGCCTGGGCGCTCCCGCACTGCTCGCCGCGCGCAACCAGCTGCTGGGTATGGCCGCGCAGAACCCGTCGCTCGCCGGGGTGCGACCCAACGGCGTGGAGGACGCGCCGCAGTTCAAGCTGAACATCGATCGCGAGAAGGCAAGTGCGCTCGGGCTCACCATCGCGGACATCAACCAGACGCTGGCGTCGGCCTGGGGTTCCTCCTACATCAACGACTTCATTGACCGGGGCCGCGTCAAGCGCGTCTACGTGCAGGGCGAGCCGGCTTCGCGCATGCAGCCGGACGACATGGGCAAATGGTTCGTGCGCAATGCGCAGGGCGGCATGGTCCCGTTCTCGTCATTCTCCACAGGTGAGTGGACTTTCGGGCCGCAGAAGCTGGTGCGATTCAATGGCGTGCCGTCGTACAACATCCAGGGCCAGGCGGCGCCAGGACACAGTTCCGGCGAGGCGATGGACATCATGGAAGGGCTTATCGCGAAGCTGCCCAAAGGCGTCGGTTTCGAATGGACCGGCGTGTCTTTTGAAGAGCGCCTGTCAGGCTCCAAGGCACCGGCGCTCTATGCGATCTCGCTCGCCGTCGT
>JBDTUL010000785.1:0-2968 GCA_040007735.1 Gammaproteobacteria bacterium
CAGGAAGCGCCGTACCCCGCAGTGAGAGACGCGGCACCGGCTGCTCGTACTGCCACACCTCTTTGCCCGTATCGAGCGCAAGCCCGCGAAGCTTGCCGTCAACCGTGCGAACGATTACCGCGTGAGAGGCGACGGCCGGCGCGGACAGCACCTCGCCCTTCACCTTCACACTCCAGCGTTGCTTGCCGTCCGCGGCATCTAACGCGATGACCGCACCTTCGCTCGAGCCCACGACGACCAGGCCGCCGCCCGAACCCGTTCCGCCGGCCAGAGGTGCTTTGGTGTCCACGCGCCAGAGTTGGCGGCCCGACTCCAGATCGAACGCCGCAACGTCCCCGCCACGACCGGCGCCGAACACACGACCCTCTTCGATAGAGATGCCCAGGCCAAGACGCAGCACTTCGCCTTTGCCACCGAGGCCAGCGTCCCACGACTGCTGCACGCGCAGGCTGGCCGGGAAATCCGACAGCTCGGCGGGCGGATCGATGTCTTTCTCTTTCTTGGAACAGGCCGCAAGAGAAACGAGCGCAATGACGAGCAGCGTACGACGCATGACTATTTGGCCTCGGTCTTCGCGGTGGCGTCGACCTTCGGAGTGATGTTGTCCGCCACCAGATCGTCGATCTTGAGATCGAGCGTCTGCGTGTCGACGGATTGAGTGAGCGCACCCTGGCGCGCGGCACGGTATTCGGTGAGCGCCGCGGACTTGTCGCCCTTGGAGAAGAGGATGTCGCCGCGTGCTTCCTGGTAGCGAGGTTTGAACGAGCCGGCATCCACCGCGTTCAGCGTGGCCAGCGCCTCATCGGGCTTACTCTGCGCGGCCTGCACCCGCGCGAGCCGCAACCGCGCCACGAGCGCGAGCTGCTCGTCTTTTGTCGTCTCCATGACGGACTTCAGCGTGGCGCCCGCTTTGTCGAGCTCCCCCGCTTCCACGGCAACGCGTGCGTTCACCAGGTGCGCCTGGTCGACGTACGGTGACGAGGAATAGTCCCGCTCGAGCTCAGCGACGATCGTCTGGGCGCGAGTCTTGTCGCCACGATCCAACGCCAGCAGCATTTCCTGATATTTGGTGCCGGCCTCGAGCGACAGCCGATCGGTGCGCGCTTCCCACCAGCGATAGCCGGCCAGCAGCAAGGCGCCGAACGCGATGCCGGCAATGATCCAGACGCCATTGACGCGCAGCCACGTCTTGACCCGATCCCATTGTTCTTGTTCCGAAAGATACTCGTCCACGACCCCTCCTCGATCAACGGCCCAACTCGCCAAGCGCTGCCTCGAGGCGCGCCGGGAGCTCGGCAATCGGGCAGTCGGTCTGACCCGACTCCCGCCGTAAAGGTTTCACCGCAACGACGCCCCGACCGAGCTCGTCGTCACCCAGAATGATGGCCAGAGGCGCGCCACTCTTGTCGGCGCGACGAAACTGCGCCTTGAAATTGCCGCCGCCCAGGTTCACTTCGATGCGCCGGTGCGGCAGATCGGTGCGTAGCTGCTCCGCCAGCTTCATCGCTTCGGCGCTGGCACGGGTGCCATTCACCACCACATAGGCATCCGGGCCCGCCACCGGCGGCGCTTTCCCGGACTGCACCAGCAATTCGACGACGCGCTCCATGCCCATGGCGAAGCCGATGGCCGGCGTCGCATCCCCGCCGAGATGACCGATCAGCCCATCATAGCGGCCGCCGGCGCACACGGCGTCCTGCGAGCCGAGCGCATCCGTCGTCCACTCGAAGACAGTGCGGCTGTAGTAATCGAGCCCGCGGACGAGCCGCGGATTCACGATGTATTCGATGCCCATTGAACCGAGCGCGGCGCAGAGCGCGTCGAAGTGCTCGCGCGATTCCGCATCCAGATGCTCGGTGAGCACCGGGGCGGAGGCAATGATGTCGCGCATCTCGGGGTTCTTGCTGTCGAGAATGCGCAGCGGATTGCCTTCGAGACGGCGGCGGCTATCCGCATCGAGCCGCGCTTCATGCGCGCGGAAATGCGCGACCAGCAGGTCTCGATAAGCGCGACGGGATTCCGACGTGCCAAGCGAATTGATCTGCAGCTTCACGCGTTCGATGCCGAGCGTGCGCCAGAGGCGCGCGGTCATCGCGATGAGCTCCGCATCGACATCGGGGCCGGCGAAGCCCACAGCTTCGATGTCCAGCTGGTGAAACTGGCGATAGCGGCCCTTCTGCGGCTTCTCGTGGCGGAACATCGGGCCGATGCACCACACTTTGTGCCGCGCCCCGCGCAGCATGCCGTTCGAGATGGCGGCGCGAATGATGCCCGCCGTGGCTTCGGGACGCAGCGTCAGCTGTTCGCCGCCCTGGTCTTCGAAGGTGTACATCTCCTTCTCGACCACATCGGTGAACTCACCGATGGCGCGCTTGAACAGCCGCGTCTGCTCGACCACGGGAACGCGCATCTCCTGGTAGCCATAGGCGGCCACGAGATTGCGAATCGTGCTTTCGAGAAACTGCCATGGGCCTATATCGGCCGGCAGCACGTCGTTCATGCCTTTAACGGCTTGAATGATCTCCGCCAAAATCAGCCTCCGTCGCCGGGACCGCTCGCGCGGACGAGGCGCCCGGAGCGGTTGATAGTGAATTGCGCAGTGTCGTTTTCCACGGCATTCGCCGGCACGCGCGCGCGCTTCCCGTTGACCTCTATCCTAACGCCCGGCGCATTACCAAACGTTACTCGCAGAGGCGGGATCCCAGTCAGTTTGTGTGAGGACGACGCGGCACCGATGTCGTAGAACAGCTTCGCGCCGTTCGCGTCGTAGACCTCGACCCAGCTGTCGGAGGCGAATTTCAACGTAACGTTGATGGTTCGGCCGCTAGATGCGTCGGCAGGCGCAGTGTTTGAATCGGCCGTGCCAGCAACTCCCGCGTGCAATGCGATGAATCCGGCGTCGCGTCCCATTACTTCCAGTACCATGACGCGATCGTGCGATTCCGCAGTGGTATGGAGCCGATCAATC
>JBDTUL010000786.1:0-2963 GCA_040007735.1 Gammaproteobacteria bacterium
CCGATCGTCCAGGCAGTCCGCATCCCGGGGCTCGATCGAGTTATTGGATAGTACGGGGTCAGAATCAACCGCTATGCCGCCGCACTGATTCTGGCGAAGGACAGCCTAGTGTTTGGGTTCGATTGTGGCCGGAAAACCCTCGTCCACGGTGACCTTCCAGTCTTCGTTTGCCGACTCCACCTTCAGGTAAAACGTGCGCGCTTCCTCACTGACGTACGCGACGTCGCGACTCGCGCCCGCGCTGTCCACCACCACTTGAATCAGGCGGCCGCTGATCGAGCTTCCCAGCATGAGCTTGAACCGGCCTTCGCCCGGCTTCGTCTCGTTGCTCGTTTCCCATGTGAATCGGAGGTATCCGCTCGAGGCAGGGAACGAGTTGCTTTCCAAATCCCCGCGGCCGGACCAGGACCCGGCGTGGTCCCAGATGATGGTCTGTTCGGCTGGCTTGGGTGGTGGCTGCGTACAGGAGGGAAGGAGAAACACGGCAGCCATGAGGAAAGAGACAAGAGGGATGAGGAGCAGTCTTCCAACCTCATACCTCATCCCCTCGTCTCACTACCTGACCGCCGAGCTTCCTACACGTTTGCCGTCAGCGGGACCTGCCCCGGCTTCTTGGTGTCGAGCGCTGTGATGATGTGATCCACCAGAACCGGCGAGCGGGTGAATACCTCGTCGCCGAGGGCGTCTGAAATCGCGTTCAGCACCGAGGTGCAGCCGGCCGCTACCGGGGGTTCGCCGATGCCTCGCGCGCCGACCGGCGTTTCCGGATCTGGCAGGCCCACGGCGTCCCAGCCGATGTTCAGCGGCACGTCGAGAATCGTCGGCGTGCCGGTGTTGTAGAACCGCCTCGCGAGCATCACTCCGTAGCGCTGGTCATACGTCCACCGGTGACCGATCGCATGAGAGATACCGAGTATCGAACGGCCCAGAATCTGGCCGCCGAGCGCGGCCGGGTGAATCACGGTGCCGACGTCGGCCACCGAGAGAAATTCCGTGACCGCGTATTTCCCGGTTTCGAGGTCGACTTCGACCTCCGCGAACGCGGCGGCGAACGACCGGGTTGTTCCGTCGCGCTTGTAGTTGTCCTTCGCCACGCCCATCAGACCCTGCCCGGCCAGAGCCGTTGCGGAGCGCGTTGTCATCGCGTTGATGTCTTTGGGCAACTCGTGGCCATCATAAATGCCTCCGAGCTCGATGGCGCGCTTGGCCGCCTGCGCGAGCGTCATTCCGCTCCCCCCACCCTTGCGGGAGACGCGCTCGCCGCCCACGACGTAGTCCTCGGGTCTCCCGCCGAGATCCTTGGCGGCGATCTGCTGCAGCTTGGTTATCGCATCGGTCGCGGCGGCATGCGCGGCGCGCGTCATGGCATGAGTGGTCTGGCTGCCGCCCGAGTTGCAGCTCCACGGCAGGTTGAGCGACGTATCGCCCCAGACGATCTCCACTTTCTCCCACGGCATGCCGACCATCTCCGCCGCCACGCGCTGGCAATCCGACCACGACTCGGTGCCAAGGTTGCCGATGCCAGTATGGACGCGCATCCCGCCGTCTGGCGTGATGACGAAAAGGCCGTCGAAACCTACCGAGCCTCCGCTGTAGGAGCTGACGCCGACGCCGATACCGCGCACCTTCGACCCGTTGCGTTGCGGGCCACGCGCAACACGTTCGTTCCAGTTGAACCGCGCCGCACCCTTGTCCAGCGCTTCCTTGAGGAAACAACTCGTCAGGTAGCCGCGCTGGCCTCTCGCATTGGCCGGCCCGAACTTCGCCTTTCCTTCCGGCCCGTTCAGCTTGCGGATTGCCACCTGATCGATACCGAGCTGACGCGCCGCTTTGTTGACGATTTCATCGATTATCTGACAGCCCTGAAAGCCGCCCGGCTGGCTGAGCGCGCCGCGCGGCGGCGTGTTCGTGATCGCGGTGATGCCGCGGTGACGGAACGTTTCCGCTTGAGACATCATTTGCGCGTACTGGCTCGCCGTATTGCCGTCGCCGCCGGGACCGAACGGCCCGCCGTCGGTCACGGTGAACATGTCCATCGCGGTGACGCGGCCGTCTTTCGTGAAACCCACCTTCGCGCGGCTGTGCATTCCCGGTCGCGCGCGGCCGATCGCATGCTCCTCTTCACGGCTGATGCGCATCATCACCGGTGCTCCGTTGAGCTTCTTGGACAGCAGCGCGGGAATGATGTCGGTAATCGATCCGCCGCCCTTCGAACCATAGCCGCCGCCCGTGTAGGCGTTCACCAGGACCACGTCTTCCGGCTTCAGGTCGAGCCAGCGCACGAACGAAAAGACCGCCTGGGCCACGCCCTGCGTGGAGCAGTGGATGTGCAGCTTGCCGTTCTGCCAGTACGCCATCGCGCTGCGCGACTCGAGGCACTGATGGCTGACGTTGGCACTCACGAACGTTTCGTCGAGGATCAGGTCCGCCTTCTTGAAACCTTCTTCGACGTCACCGAGCGTCCATTCGGGATCGGTGAACCTGGTCACCGGCAACCGGCCTTGCATGAATTCGGCTGCCTCGGCCTCGTTCCACTTCACGTTGACGGGCTCGGGAATGCCAGGCGGCTGACCCTGGACGGGCTCGGGTCGCTTCCAGACGTTGCCTTCAAGGCGCGCATTCTGCGCTCGCGGCATCAGTGACGCCACGGGATCCACGCTGAACGGCAGCGGCTCGAACTCGATGTCGATGCGTTCGATCGCTTCGGCAGCGATCAGCTCACTCACAGCACACACGGCGAGCACGGGCTGACCCTGATACACCGGTTCGTTGGTGAGCGCTGTTTCGCTGCGAGGATTCGCCTTGATCACCTGGCCGTTGTCGTTGATCTGATCTTTCGGCCCGGGCACGTCGTCCCCCGTCAGAATGGCCTTCACGCCGGGCATGGCGAGCGCGGCGCTGGTGTCGATGCTCTTGATCCGGGCGTGCGGCATCGGGCTCAACAGCAGCCGCGCAAACAGCAT
>JBDTUL010000787.1:0-2961 GCA_040007735.1 Gammaproteobacteria bacterium
ATCATAAGTGGAAAATTCCAGATTCAGACGGTCCAACTTCCGGGGAGCAGGTCAGAGGAAGCAAAACCACCAGCTAACTTATTGAAATTGTTCTGGTGGGCGATGTAGGATTCGAACCTACGACCCGCTGATTAAGAGAACGCAGACAGAACTAGAAACATTGAAGTATCAATAGGTTGTGTGGGCGTCCGTTGCGGGATCTGCACCTCGGTTCAGCATAGTGCGGGACAGCGTCCCGCAAATCTCACGCAGTAACTCTTAGGCGATCGCTGCCGCGTGCTCACGATGTGTAGCCCGGCAGCCCGAATACATTCGGATAGCCGAAGAGACCAACGGCACCGCCGGTGTGCAGAAAGACGACATTATCATCCTTCTTGAACCGGCCCTGCCTGATCAGGTCGACGAGCCCCGCCATGCCTTTACCCGAGTAGACGGGGTCGAGCAGGATGCCTTCGAGCCGCGCCACGAGCTTCAGAGCCTCGACCATGCCTTCCGTCGGAATGCCATAGCCCTGGCCGACATAGTCGCAGTTGGCGACCACATGCTCGCGCTTGACCGCTCCCGGAACACCGACATAGGCACAGGTCTTCTCCGCGAGGGCAAAGACGCTGGCCTCCTGGCGGTCCTGCGGCGCGCGCACCCCGATGCCGAGCACCGGGATCTGACTGTTGAGCATCGCCAGACCCGCGACGAGACCGGCTTGCGTGCCGGCGCTGCCGGTTGCATGCACCAAGTGATCGATTCTGAGGCCCATCTCAGTCGCCTGGCTCAGGAGCTCCAGCGCAGCGTTGACGTAGCCCAGAGCGCCGACTTGGTTTGAACCACCGCCAGGGATCACGTAGGGCCGCATTCCCCTCTTGCGGAGGTCGTCAGCGAGGAGCTCCATTTCCTTCTGCATGTCCGTGCCGCTGGGACGTTTCGAGATCGTGGCACCGTGGAGCTGATCGAGCAGGACATTGCCGTTGAGCGTGTATGCCTCGTCTTCAAAGCCGGTGCGGTCCTCGAGCAGGATATGGCAGGTCATGCGGAGCTTTGCCGCGATGGCCGCCGTCTGACGGGCGTGGTTCGATTGCGTCGCACCCTGCGTGATTACGGTGTCCGCCTTCTGGGCCCGCGCATCAGCCATCAGGAACTCCAGCTTGCGAGTCTTGTTGCCGCCAGTCGAAAGGCCAGTGCAGTCGTCCCGTTTGATCCACAATTGCGGGCCGTCGAGATGCTTCGTCAGGTTTTCCATCCGCTCAAGCGGTGTCGGAAAGTGGCCGCAACGGATGCGCGGGAACTTGGCGAGGTTCATGTAGCGTCCTCTGGCGGCTTGATTGCGTGGATACGGCTGACGTTGGGTTTCGCTCAGCCCATTCCCTGGGTCAAGCTGCTCCCCGGATTCCAACACACTTCCTCGACTCTGGTGCCTTCCTACACTTGGTGCTCGCACGCGAGGCGCTTGCCGAACGGTGGGACAACTACAACAGAGGACGACCCCACAGTAACCCTGACGAGCTCACCCCGAACGAGTTTGCAAGGAGGTCCACGTCGGACCATAGCCAGAACGGACTCCAGTTATGAGCGAGTACCTTCCGGGGCAAGCTCAAATCCTTTCCTCTTCCCCGACGCCCTTCAACCGGCAGCGAAGAAAGGCACTGAAGGCGAGCATAAAGAAGCCGCGATCGATCGAGCTGGTAGAAGCTCTGCGAATGGTGGGGCCCGACCTTCTTAGCGTGTGGGCGTAGGCTTTAAGCGTTGATCAACTTGTTTGGCAAGTGGGCTATTCTCACGTAAGCGGCCCAAGAATTTCATCCAGAACGGGCAATAGGTATTTGCGGAACTGTGCTGGATTCTCACTCATCGGAAAATGCCCAAGCCCATCCATGATGATCGCCCTCGCTCCATGGATGGCGTTGGCGGTGCGCAGAGTATCCCCGGGAGTACAGGAATAGTCGTATTCGCCGGTCAGCAGGTACAGCGGGCAGCAACTTGTATCGATCTGCTGCATACGACCTCGCAGATCCCCATCGACGCGGTAGAAGTGTAAGTCACCCTTGAATACTCCGGGCGCGCCTTGCATGTAGTGCCACAATGTCTCCCAGCGTGCTTCTTCCGGAGCCTGCGGCGCGATGAGGCCCGACATCAGGCCCGCACACGCCTCAGCGCCATTGACGTCGGGATGGTGAACCCAGTTGGTGTCGAACCAGGGAGCCTGGTAGTCCGCAGCCTGCAGCCCAATAAGCGCGCGAAATTCCTCGGCATGCGCGACGGCTAGGTTGAGCACGATCCGCCCGCCGATCGAACATCCCATAACGACAGGCCGATCTAGCTCGAGCGCCTTGCAAAACTCGCGGATCGCCTCGGTATAAGATTGCATAGTGAGGCGATATTCCTGGCGCTGCCATCCCACGGGCGGGTTCGACTTGCCGTGTCGCGGCAGGTCGAAGGCGAGCACGCGAAACTGGCTCGTGATCTCCTGGTCATTCAGGAGGTGGCGGTACTGGCGGCTGTCCGAGCCGGCCGTGTGCAGACAGACAAGGGGCACGCCGCTGCCGGCTTCCTCGAAATAGATGCGCTGCGCCTCGCCATCGATGTTGAGCTGCACATAGCGCCCGACGATCGGCTCCAGAATCGCTGACATCGCTCAAGAGTTCCTGTCTAGCTGTCGCGGCGCACTCAAAACGTCTTTGAAATACGTCAGGTTGGCCATCAGCGGCCGCAGGTCGCCCTCGATGCGCAAGTCCGAGAGGTGTGACATGGCGAAGATGTCGTGAAACGGCGGCGGGGGCATATGCTGCCAGAAAGTGCCCCATGTGGCGGCGCTTCCCCGCAACGCGAAGGAATAGGCGGGGGTGAGCCGGGTCGCGCGCATATCCTCTTCGAGAGCGGCCCCCGAAAGCTCGTCGCCGGCTGAGAAGGCTTTCGTTCAGTCCGTCTGCTCTTCGACGAGCAGGCCCTCGAGATGCGACGTGTCGTTCC
>JBDTUL010000788.1:0-2959 GCA_040007735.1 Gammaproteobacteria bacterium
GATGGTCGTCGTCGTCATCGTCGGGCTGGTGGCCGCCACCATCGTGCTGTCCGTCGGCACCACGGGGCGCGACTCCGAGCTCGAGAAAGAAAGCGAGCGTGCCGCCGCGCTCCTGAACTACGCACGCGAGAAGTCCGAGCTGCAGACGCGCGAGTTCGGCCTGGCCCTCAATGACAGCGTGTATGAATTCCTCACCTACGACCCGCGTAAGTCCATCTGGCGCAGCGTCGATGAAGACGAGGCCTTGCGTAAGCGCGAACTGCCGGTCGGGTTGAAAGTGCGGTTGGTGGTGGAAGGCCGCCCGGTCATCCTGAAGAGCGCGGCAGACGAAGAGCGCGAATACCGCAACAAAGATAAAGACAAGCGCGACAAGGATCGTCTGCCGCAGATCATCCTGTTCTCGAACGGCGATCTCACGCCGTTCGAACTCACGCTCGAACGCGATGGCACAACTCGCAGCGTCACGGTGGCCACCAACGACAAGGGCCAGATCGAAGCTCAGGATCTGAAGGAAGTTACGCGATGAACCGGGCTCTTGCGGCAGGAACAGCGGCACCCGCCGGCGCACGCCGCGAAGCGGGCTTCACGCTCATCGAGGTGCTGGTGGCACTCGCCATCGTCACCATTGGCATGGGCGCGCTGCTCGGCACGCTGAGCTCCTCTGCTGACTCCACGTCCTACATGCGGGACAAGACCTTTGCCGAATGGGTGGCGCTCAATCGCCTCGAAGAAGTGCGCCTCGCGCTTCAGCGTCCCAAAAAGGGCAAGTCCGACGGCGAAGCGGAGCTTGCCGGCCGCAAGTGGAAATGGGCGCAGGAAGTGCTCGAGACGGAAGTGAAAGGCATCCTTCGCGTAGATGTGAGTGCGCGCCCCTTGGATGCGCCCGGCGCGAAAGACAGTTACTACACCACGGTGAGCGGCATCATCGGCGATGCGCTCGCCCTGCCCCGCGGCGACGCAGATTTATATGGTGCGCCGCTGGAGGCTGCCCCGGGTGGCCCAGGCGGCCCGCAGAACGGCCAGCAGCCTGGCAACACGCCGGGCCAGAACACAGTCGTGACGCCGCCGAAGGAGCCGACGCCTCCTCTGGCTCCCGGCGCGAAGCCGCCGAACCCCACGGACTGAGCATGAAAGCGCGCGGCTTTACGCTCATCGAGTTGATGGTGGCCCTGTTCATCACCGCCATTGTGTTTGCCATGGGCTATGGCGGCATCAACCAGACGCTGAACAGTCGCCAGGGTCTCGAAGACAATCAGAATCGCCTGAACGCCGTGCAGACCACCATGCGCGTGATGGCTCAGGATTTCGGCCAGCTTTCGCTGCGCCCGGTGCGAAGCCCCACAGGTGAATCGCTGGACGCGGTGCTCGTCACGGGTCAAACCTCGCAGCCGTACGTCACCTTCACTCGGGGTGGCTGGGCAAATCCCGCGGGCGTGCAGCGCCCTGCCCTGCAACGCGTGTCCTACGTTCTCGAGGGCGAGAAGTTTCGCCGCGAGCACTGGCCGGTGCTCGATCACCTGTTGTCGACCAATACCATTCGCCGCGAACTGCTCGACGGCGTGAAGGGCGTAACGTTTCGCTACATGGATGTCACTCGGCAATGGCGTGACCAGTGGCCACCGCAGGCACTTCCCGGTGCCACCAATTCAAACGTTCGCCTGCGCCCCATCGCGGTGGAAGTCACGCTGGATCTGAACGACCTCGGCAAAATCAAACGCATCTTCGAGGTGCCCACGTGATGCGCGCGCAGCGCGTCATACATGCGGGCGCACGCTTTCGTTCAAGCGGGCCCGGCTTTCGCCAGCAGCGCGGCGTGGCCATGCTCGTGGCGATTCTGCTCGTTGCTCTGGCCACCATTCTCGCCGCTGGCATTGCCTTCAAGAGCGCCATGGCAGCGCGCCGGGGCACCGCCACTCTGGCGTTCGATGAAAGCATGCTCGTTGCAGAAGCAGCGGAGGCGCTCGCGGCCTATGCGCTGCGCGAGGATCTCAAGAGCAGCAAGGGCGGCGACGACAATCCCGCCGAGCAATGGGGCCAGCCGCTGGGTCCGGTCGAGGTCGTGCCCGGCATCCTGCTCGAGGCCTACGTCTCGGATGAGACCGGCCGGTTCAACCTGAACCGTCTCGTCGCAACCGACGCCACCGGCCAGGAAAAGGTGGACGAAAACGCGCTCCACGATCTCGAACACCTGATGGAAAACGTAGGCATCGAACCCAAGTGGGCGTCGCTCATCGCCGACTGGATCGACCCCGACAGCCTGCCGCTGCAGGATGGCGCCGAAGACAGCGCCTACGCTGCGCAAAACCCACCCTATCGTGCGCCGAACACCTTCATTACCAGTGCCTCGGAGCTGCTGGCCCTGCCGGGCTTCGGGCGCGACCGCTATCTGCGTCTTGCGCCCTTCGTCACAGCACTGCCCCGGGATGCCCTGATAAATACCTGCTCCGCGCCGGGCATGGTGCTCGACTCCCTGATCGGCGAGGGCCACAAGGAATTCAGCCTCGACCTTGCGCGGTTGAACAAGAACCGCGAATCGGGCTGTTTCCCGACGCCCGATGTCTACAAGGCCTCGTTCGGCACCTCCGAGAGCCAGCAGTGGCAGAACCTGCAGGCGCGCATCGGCAAGACCTCGAGCTACTTCCGGCTCACGAGCATCGTCACTATTGGCAGTGCGGACTTCGCCTTGTACAGTCTTTTGCAACGGGATCAGACCGGCCAGGTGCATGTTCTAATGCGCAGCTTCACGCCGGACTAATTACATTGGAAAAAGTCGCCTGCGGCGCTTTTTCGGACAGTAGCTCCGTTTCCGGGCGGCAAAAGGCGCGACTTTTGCCGCCTGCTCAGGGGTAACGCAAGTCCGACAGGCTCCCAGGTCGGAACAGGATCAAAGATGGCCGACTGGCTCTTGTTGAGATTGCCGCGCTCGCCCGGCCAGGACGCGAGCTGGATCATCGCGGAT
>JBDTUL010000789.1:0-2955 GCA_040007735.1 Gammaproteobacteria bacterium
CATCTATCAACACGAGAAGAGATGCGGGCGAGTCTTCCGGCAACCTCGGCTGGGGTCGATTCGAAGTGAATGAGCACAATTTCAGTGATGTCGTCGATCTGCGTGCCTACGTCAGCTCGATCCTGCCGGGCGGGAAGTACAACATGCACTCCATGAATCCCACCCACTACTCGCAGCTACACACGACGCTGGCGCCCATGGCGATGCTCGAACTGATCGGCGCAAACGCCAAGGCTCTGCCCAGCAAGTGATCTGCCGGTAGCGCCGCGGCTGCGCGTTCGTCCAACAGCGGTAGCCCGGGGCATGCCCGGGCTACCGCGAGTCGATCACTCGATAGTTACTGAAGAGTCTGCTGGCAGATGTGTCCCAGCGTAACGCTCGGGAAGTTGGCTCCGCCAACGCCGACCTGCGTGGGGTCGGCGCCAGTTACCTTGATGTCCCAATGCCCGGTGTCATAGACGGTGCGCCATGTCTGCCCAGCGGATGTCTGTACGATAGTATTCGGGCCGCTGCAGTTCCCCAGATTCGCTTGCCCGCTAGCCACGCCGGCTGAATTGCTCACCGCCGACGAGACCTGCACCGACGTGGAGCTGTCCCACTGCCAGCGGAAAGTCGTGGTGACTCCCTGCACCGGATTCCCGTTGGAATCGAGCAAATGAATCGACCAATTGAGCAGGTTGTGTGCTTGCGTGGTGAGGAACGGAGTGGTGTTGATACGCACCAGATTCTCAGTGGTGGACACACTCACGTTGTTCGATGACATCACCTGCGTGCCTACCGTCAATCCATACGCATGCGCCGGATTCAAGACTGCGGATGCGTTTGGCAGTATGCGGACATACACGGGAGATCCCGCAACCAGCCCTGAAAGCGTATAGAACTGGTTTGCGGAAAGAGCCGCCCAGGCACTCCCGTTGAAGTACTGGAACACCCACTCATTGAGTCCAAACGTGTCGCTCAGGTTCATGAGGACATTCTGGCCGTTCTGCGGGACGTACTGGAAGTAGTCGACATCCTGGGCGCTGTCCATGTTTCCGCTCTTTACCGCACGGCCATCGGGAATCGTTGTCGCGAGGGTCACCGTGTCGTTGAGCTCGTTCGCGTCCGCGTTCGTATTTACGGATGAGCCGAACGAGAATGCCGAGCCGTCCGACGCGTTGGCGTCCATCAGCCAGTAGTAGAGTCCCGGCTGGGTCAGTGATGAGCCAATCCCGCGTATCGCGAACGATGACCGGGGTTGGCGGTCTTCGCAAGGCTAGGAATCACGCTTCAATTGCGTCTTTCAATTCGCCATGGACACGACGTGAACTACCGCTTACGTCGAAAATTCGCGTCCTCTGCCGAGATCTTCGAAGAGGCGCTGTTCGCCTGCAGCGCCATTGCACTGAGTCGAAGCAGCTCATGCGCCTTATAACATGTCAAATACATTTTTTAGCGCCCTTGCCCGCTCATCGGAGTTATTCACCGCCGCGTTCTCTGTCTGAGCCAAAACCTGAGCGACCCATTGCCCGGACACCGACGTGAATCGCGTCGTGCCCCTCTGTAACGTGGTTTTTCGCGGTAATTCTCAGATGGTTCAGATCAATCAATTCTTTGTTGAAACGCGAGCTTTAATGCGACTAGTCAACGCGAAGAGGCTCTGTATGATTCCGCACCAGTGCCAACTGGCACCCCCTTCTGGCAAGACGCCAAAGAAAACAAACGGACATGCAACCGAAGCAACTTTTTTCAGCACTCATTTCGATAGCGGCGCTGACCGCAGGTTTCAACTCGCCCGCGCGGGCAGATGCCGACGAGTTCTCTCCCGCAGACCTGGCGCTGATTCGGAGCTACACGCTGAGTACCGATTTCCTCGAGAAGTGGAAAGCGATGAATCAGGATCCGCAGGTGCTCCCGTGTAACTTGAACGCACTCTCTCTGGACGCGGAGACAATCGACGAGAGGGCCAAGGAATACGACGCCAGGCCAGGAGTTCATGCATCGCTTGTCGTTCACGACTTGACGGCACGCGAAGTGGTTCTCGCAACGACGAACATCGCAGTAGCCGGCCTGCAGGCCTTGCGGGAGAAGATGTCGTGGCTCGACGACGATGGAGACGATCCCCTACCCGTCAGTGCCGCCAGCGTGGAATTTTATCGACAGCATGCTGACGAAATTCGTCAGTTGAAAAATATCGCTAGCAAGCGATCGCGCGAGAACCGCGGCAAGGGCGCGCGGTGCCCGGACTGACCTCTGCGCGACAGGACGTCTCAACCTGATGAAGAAAATTTCGAACGCGATCTCCGCATCGCTGGCGCTGCTCATCGGAACACAATGTGCCTGCGCCGCCGAAACGGAATTCCAGATCACGCCGCGCGTGGGATTCAGCAGTCTGAAGGTCGGCCGATTCGTCGGCGTGAACGCTGAGGACAAGACTACCGAGACGCTCGGGATCGGTGCCGGCTTCGGGGTGCGCATTCCGCTGGGCATCGTGCTGGAAATTGGCGCCGACGAATTCAGCGATCTCGATCTCTTCGATGAGCTCGACGGGTTTACTCTCAAACAGCGGTTCGTCGACGTCGGCTATCAGTTCGAGCTGGGAGACGCATGGCGGATCGTGCCGCGAATCGGTCGTGCGAAATGGAAGCTGCGGAGCGAAGAAGGCCGATTGTTCAATCCTGGACTGGAAGCGTCGCGAAATATTCGCGGCAACGACAACTTCTTCGAGTTGAGTGTGTCACGCCGGATCTCAAAGGTCGTCGCGCTCGGTGGCAGCTATCGATACGGAAACTATGGATTCGGCCGGAATGGAACGACTGCGTTTCTCGTGACCGTGAGTTTCTAGTCGGTAGCGGGTTCGCGAAGGGCGGGTGACGCATCGTCATCACCGCCCCTCGCGCACACGGTTCAGTTGCGCTTCAACGCGGAACGAACCGCCGCCTCGGCGTTGATGAAGCCGTAGCCATCGAGTGGGCT
>JBDTUL010000790.1:0-2947 GCA_040007735.1 Gammaproteobacteria bacterium
CCGGCGATTGAGGGCTCTTAAATCCGAAGAGCCCTCAATCGCCGGGCGGCTGGAATTACAAAAATGGTGCATCAAAACGTGTAATCAAACGTAACGCCATACGTTCTGGGCGGTAGATAAGTGCGTCCAATCGTGCGGCTCAACGAAACCACAAACGCCCCCGCCTCCACCAGCTCATCTGTCAGGTTCTTACCCCAGAGCGACGCCGCCCACCGCTCATCCGCAGACCGATAGGTCACCCGCGCATCCAGCATCGTATAGGCATCGGCACTCTCGGCCCCATCGTTGAACTCCGAGAAAAACTGCTGCCCCTTGTGTGACACGTCCGCGCCGAAACTGACTTTGGCCTGGTTCGCGAGCCGAACGTCATATTCCCCATGCACGCTGTACGAGAACACGGGCGCGTTGCGTGGCCGGTTCCCCGCATAGGACACAGGCTGGAACGTGCCCATCGGCACGAGCACGAGATTCGGGTCGAACTGGTTCACCGTGTTGAACTCGGTGAACTCCGCGTCCAGATAATCCGCCGCCACGCTGGTGCGAAAGTTCTCCGTCACTGCCCAGTCGAGCTCGGTCTCTACGCCCTTGCCTTCCAGCTCCGCCGCATTCTCGAATCGATTGACGAAGCCCCTTGCGGGGTCCGGTAACGTGCGGCCCAACTGAAGGTTCTGCAGCTTGTAGCTGAACGCAGAGAGGTTCAGCGTGAGTCGATGCTGGAGCCAGCTGCTCTTGAAGCCCAGTTCATTGTTCTGGATAGTCTCGGGCTCGGCGATGCCCGTCTCGAACTGACCGAGCAACCCTACCCCGCTCTTGAAGCCTTCCGAATACGTGTAGTACAGCATCAGGTCTTCGCGCGGCCGCCACTCGACGCCACCTAGCGGAGTGAACTCGCTGAAGCTGCGCTGTTTCTGCACGGTTGCAGGAAGCGCCTGTGGAATCGTCGCGCCCAGCATGCCATTCACGAGCAGCGTGATCCGGCCGCTATTGTCGATGCTGCGATCCTCGTGCGTGTAGCGCCCGCCCGCCTTGATGGCCCATTCATCGGTAATGTTGTACGTGAGGTGCGTGAAGGCCGCCCAGGACTGCGCCTCACCGACACCGAATAGCACGACGCGCTGGATGGGTTCGTTACGCACGCCGGCCGTCTGGCCGGAACGGTTGTCGCCGTTCAACCCTTCCTTGAAATAGTACGCGGCCACGAGCCCATTCAAACGTTTGCTCGAGTAGTGCAGCTGCAGCTCGTCGCTGGTCTGATGGCTGGAGGTGAAGCGCGTCTGGATGGTCGGTGCCTGGCCCGTAGTGGCCGGCCCATTCACGACGCCCGACATGTCGAGGTCATGGATGAACGTGGAGCTGAGGTCCCGATAGTTGGCGAGGTTCACGAGCGTGAATGCGTCACTCAGCTCCCACGTGAGCGTGCCGGTGATCGACCCCGTTTCGATGTCGTTCGTCGGATCGATCTCGGATGCAAAATCGCGAGTCTTCCTCGGGAAGCCGCCCAGGCCCAGCGGGGCGAGCCTTGCGTTGGTCACGTAGCCCTCGTACGTCGCGCGCTTGAACTTGAGTCCCAGCGCGTGATCGCCCTCGTGAAACCACTCGCCCGACAGCAGGAAATTCAGTTTGTCGTTGAAGTCGAACTGCAGGTGCGCCCGCGCCGCCTTGGTGTTGGCATCGTCGACATCGGTACCGGTCACTTCGTTCTTGCCGTAGCCGCCGCGAATGTTGGCGCGAACCGCTACGCGGCCCTTGATGTGATCGGTCAGCGGGCCGCTGAGCGCACTTTCGCCGACGAACAGGCCGTAATTTCCCGCCGAAGCGCGCGCGTAGCCCTGGAAGGTGCCGGTCGGCTTCGCCGTAATGAGATTGATGGAGCCGCCGGTGGCATTGCGTCCGTACAGCGTGCCTTGCGGCCCGCGCAGGATTTCCACGCGCTGCAGATCGAAGATCGATGTGAAGTGGCCGATAGGCTGGTTGATGACCGCGCCGTCGACGTGAACCGCGACGGAGGGGTCGATGCCGGTGGTCTGCTCATCGAGGCCGATGCCGCGGATGAACACTTTCGCGACGCCCAGGCTGTTGCCGACGCTCACGGACGGCGCGATGAACTGGATGTCTTCGAGGCTCAACACCAGGTTGTCGCTCAGCTGCGTGGCGTCCACCGCCGTCACGGCAAGACTTACGTCCTGCAGGGATTGCTCGCGCTTCTGCGCGGTGACAACGATTTCGGAAAGCGCGCCGGTCGGCGCCTCGCCTTCAGCGGCAGCCGTGACACCTGCTGTAAACATGGCCAGTGTCGCCCACAGCGCACACACGAACCCCTGCCTCTCCATGAACCTCTCCCTGTGCCATGTGCCTGGCACTCTTGTCCTTAGCTCTAACGGTCAAGCAAAACATGTCCCGAGAGTGCACTGCAAGTCTCCAGCCGCCTGGCGCCTGAGGGCTTCCGGACCCTAAAGCGCAAGAGCCCTCAGGCGCCGGGCGGTTGGGAGCGACATCGTCGATACGCAAGCAGCGGCTGGAAGGGATACGGAAAACAAAAGGTGCGACCCCAAGGCTTTGGGTCAAGGCATGCGCATTGCTGGTGTGACGATATGAGCCTCACCGACATACTGCGACGCTTGCGCGGAACCGAGCCTGATGAACCGCGTAGAGCCAGCCGCGCACCCGCTCCGGCGCGTTCAGCGGCCTATCACGCGGTCGCCGTGGTGGCCGGCACCGATGCTTGCAAGCCTGCCCAGGCGCTGCGTGGCAAGCGCATGCTTTCGCAGGAATCGCCGCCGATTCCGCTGCCGGATTGCACGAAGCCGGAAAGCTGCCAGTGCCGGTTTGCCAAATTCAACGATCGCCGCCAGGAGGATGATCGTCGCGACATTTTGTCCTTCAGTCGTTTTTACCCGGGGATGGAGCGCCGCCGGACCGGCGGGCGGCGCGCGACAGATCATTGAAC
>JBDTUL010000791.1:0-2945 GCA_040007735.1 Gammaproteobacteria bacterium
GCGGGCTGGAGGCCTTTGTCATTTTTACAAATGCCACCCGCCGAGCTCGCGACAGGGAACACCTCGACTAAAACGCTCACGCCCCGGCGGCTCGATCCGACAACACAACAGCCCGAGTTGCGGACAGGGTGCGTGCGGGGCTCTAAGTACGGCAGGCTGATCGCATGCGCATCGACCTCACAGCCATGAAGGATCAACCTCCCGAACTTGGAATCGATGGTCAGCCTGCGTCCAAGGACTACCCCCTGCGATGGAAGGACGCCTTAGATCTGCCGTTCACGCTTCTCTGGCTGAATCACGAGCGCCAGTACGACATCGAACTCTGGGTCAATGGCACGCTTCGCGGCAGGGTGCCACCCAAGAGCCCCGCGGTCGATGCAATCTACGATGCGGATGAGCGTGGAATTCGGCAGGAAGACCACGCATCCTTGCGACAGCCTTGGACGTCAGTTGATGACACGCCGCATGCCAGCAGACTCAGTGATCTGCGTGCTGAGATTGCCGCATCCTCAGGGCAACGCGCGCGGCTTGCTTGGGATGGAGTAGATCGGACACTAGCCGTACACGAGCGCAATTCGACGGAACTCGACACGCTTCTGGAAGCGATTGAGACGGACAAAGACGTTGCCCTGGAGTTGTTTCAGAACGTGCGCCCGCCAGTCGAGCGAGACGAGATACTTGGCCTCCTCGATCAACGTCTGCACAACTTCGCCGCGTCGGCCGCTTCTCTCGTTGATCACACCCGACGATTGTTCGACGGATACGAAGGCACGCACCTGGCATCGGAGTATGGCAAGCGGAAAGAGGCGCTTCGGATCGTACCCGTCGTCGGCTTCGTCAAAGACCTGCGAACTACCTCGTACATAGGAGCCTTCCCTTCATCGGCTTCACAGTTAGCTTCGGCGAACAGATGTCTACTCCGCGGGCGAGAATGCAGATCTCGGTTAAGCAGCTGAATGAATGGAACGGGTGGAAAGCCCCAGCCAAGCAGTATCTCCAAGCATCAGGTGAGACGATCCAGTTGTCTGACGTGCCCAAGGAGCACCTGACCCATGTCCGGGCACTATATGAGTGGGTCTTCGAACAGTTCGAGGGCATGCACAAGGCGGATACCCACGAGACGAACGTGGTCATAGCCGAGTACAACCGGGTCTTAAGCGGAGGCAGGGAACGTCGTGCACGCCCGGTTCCATGACCAACGTCAGCACGTAGAGAATTCATGGGATGTGCTGAGGCTGCGGTGGTTGTCTACCTCAGTCACCTAGTGTCTGGTCGGTCACGGCGACGCCATGCTGTTCGGCCCACTCCTTCACGCGTTCTTGCCATGGGTGGTTCCAGTACCGAACGCGAATCTCGCCTTCCCGTGTCAGCTGCCCCATCTCCGCGATGTCAAACGCCTGACCCAACTCGTCGACGAGTCCCGCGGCGACCGATACCAACTCGGGACCGGCGGCGGCTAGGTCATCGATTGACGCCACAGTCTCGGCGGCCACGCTCGCCAGCTGGAGGGCCACCCCGCTTCGCGACTCGCCACTGCCCCAACCGCGTGTGTGCCCGATCTCGAGCGGCCATCCCAACCTTGGCAGAAGCGACGCTCGCACGAGTGCGTTGCCGCCTGCCGCCGTCCGGTCTCGTGCGTGCAGTGCGAGCCGACGTAGCCCGGTGAGAACCCCGATGACAATGGACTCGTCATCGACCACTTGGGTGTTGGACTCGGGTGGCTCCGACTCTGCCCGCCTCCTCTGCAAGAGGTCAGGTAAGGCGTGGGAGTACGCGCCGGAACCGTCCGAGTGGTAATCCGCGGAAGCCCAGGTCGCCTTTGTAGACCCGTGGCTGCCTCCATCAGCCAGAAGTCGGCGGCTGCCCACTCGTGTGCGCTGAAAAGTTGTGTAGCCGCCTCCCACGATGTCAAGCGTGGACTGGCCTACGGTCTGCGCCTGGAACTCTTGCTGGAGCGCATACGTGATGTCGAGGCTGCCCGCTAGGTCGGGCACCATTGTCACCATGACCCATGTGTCCATGTCGAGGTCGATGCGCGCACTGGCGTCGGCCTCAACGAGTGCAATGCGGCCAGTTTGGGCCTCTACACCAGCGAGCCGGTCGCGGTACGCCGCCGCCACTTCGGGTTCGGACAGGTACCTCGTTGTTGAGCCGTTCCGCTTGGGGTAGCGGAGTCCATCGTTGACGAGGACGGCGTGTGGGGCGCTGGGACTGCGGGGGATCGCGATGACGTAGTACCCGTGGGTCGTGCTCCCCACGTCCGGGACGGTAATGATGTCGAACATGGGCATCGGCGCGACCAGGCTGGCCACGATCTGACGCATGCGCTGCTGCTCGGCGTCGCTCAGGTCAACTCCGGGCGCATCCTTGGCCACTGCTTGTTCGTCCTCCTGGAGGCCAAGAATGAGGACTCCGCCCGCGGTGTTTGCCATTGCGGCGACGTCGCCGGCGAGTGAACGCCGATCCGCGTCCGTGTTGCGGTAGAGCTCCTGTTTGAAGTCCAGATCGAAGGCTTCCGCCACGCTGTTCGCGACGAGGGATCGGATGTGTAGATCGGTGAGTTGATCGAGCTGTGCCCCAAACAGAGAGTCAAGGCGTCGAGAGCGGAGAGCGACCATGTGACCATCTTGTCTGCCTTGTCGTCGGCGTGCAGTTGGATCGGATGCGAGGCGACCACGCAAAGCGACCTCAACTTGGTCCAGCTCGCAAGAGACCCCCGCGTAAGTGCCGGCCACTGGTCCCGCGATCCGCCGTATTACGATCGCCTGACTGAGCGATGTCGTTGCCGTCAGGCGGGGCGTAGGGCGGGACCGGCCGGAGGCCGCATGCCCGGCCGGAGGCCCCGCTGCCGCCGGCGAAGCCGGCGGCTTTAACGCAGTACAGAAAGTCTTCACCAATCGGCTGCGTGTCGCCTTGCACGGCGCAACGCAGTTGAAGGGATCTGC
>JBDTUL010000792.1:0-2934 GCA_040007735.1 Gammaproteobacteria bacterium
GCCCAGGCCGAGCACATCCACCGTCATCAGGCCGAGATCGTTGATATCGTCCTTGTCCCACTGCACGACGGTGCGATTTTCCATCGACGCATTTTCGATGGGCACCAGCTCATCGAGCCGGCCTTCGGCGATGACGAAGCCGCCCACGTGCTGCGACAGGTGTCTTGGGAAACCGATGAGCTCGTTCGCGAAGTCCACCAATCGCTGGAGCACCGGGCTGCGCGGATCGACACCGGCTTCGCGCACCCGCTGCTCATCGATGCGGTTGCCATCCCACCATTGCATGGTTTTCGCGAGGCGTGCGATCTGCAGGGGATCCAGGCCGAACGCCTTGCCGAGATCGCGTAGCGCACTGCGCGGGCGATACATGATGACGGTGGCGGCGAGCGCGGCGCGCTCGCGACCATACTTGCGATAGATGTACTGGATGACTTCTTCGCGGCGGTCGTGCTCGAAGTCGATATCGATGTCAGGTGGCTCATTGCGTTCTTTAGAAATGAAACGCTCCACGAGCAGGCAGGCATCACTGCGCTCAGGATCCACCGAGGTAACGCCGAGGCAGAAGCACACCACGGAGTTCGCGGCCGAGCCACGACCCTGACACAGAATTTTTTCCCCGCGCGCGAAGCGGACAATGTCCTGCACGGTGAGGAAATAAGGTTCGTAGTTCAGCTCCGCGATGATCGCCAGCTCGTGCTCGATGGTGGCACGCACTTTCGCCGTGACGCCGTTCGGAAATCGCCAACGAACGCCCTCCTCAACGAGATTTCGCAGGTGACTCTGAGGTGTTTCGCCGGAAGGCACTACTTCGCGCGGGTATTCATAGCGCAGATCCTCGAGCGAGAACGTGCAGCGATCGGCGATGACTTTCGTCTCTGCAAGCAGCTCTGGCGGATACAAACGCGCAAGACGCAACGGTTCACGCAGGTGGCGCTCGCCATTCGGGAAGAGATGCCAGCCGGCTTCGGCGACGGGAACGTTGAGGCGAATGGCCGTGAGCACATCTTGCAGCGGGCGGCGCCTGCGTTCGTGCATGTGAACGTCGCCACTGGCGACGAGTGGCAGCTTGAGTTCCCGGCCGAGACGCTGAAGGCTTCCCAGCCGTTCGCGATCTTCACCGTTGCATAACAGCTCCGTTGCGATCCACACGTCGCCGGGGAAGCGCTCGGCAAGCCACTGCGCTTCTTCCGCTTTGGGGCTGCCTTGCGGCGCCGAGCCGGGCAGCCACAGGATGAGGCAGTGCGAGAGCAGCGCCTGCACGTCCATGCGCTCGAGCGTGTAGCTGCCCTTCTCTGCCACGCGACGGCCGCGGGTGATGAGACGGCACAGCTTGCCGTAGGCCTGACGGTTCGGCGCGAGCGCGACGAAGCGCATGCCGCAGGTGAGGCGGAATTCCGCACCGACGATGATCTTCATGAGGCGGCCCAGCTCTTTCTCACGCTTCGCCTGGATGAGCGCGCGCACGGCCCCGGCGACCGAGCATTCATCGGTGATGGCGAGCGCGGAATACTCCAGATGGCACGCGCGTGCGACAAGTTCTTCCGGGTGCGAGGCACCCCGAAGGAACGTAAAATTGGTTACACAATGCAACTCGGCGTAACAGGTATCTTCAGCACTCATCGGCTGGCCCACGAACTCTGTTCTGAGCCGCCCGGCGATTGAGGGCTTCTTGTATTGCTGCCAGGCGTTTCATGCAGCGGATCTCCGGCTAGTGGAAGAACCACGCCAAACCGGTGTCGAAGCGATGTTGTGCCATTTCCATGTGCGCCACTTGCGTGTCGCCTTCCATGAGCGCAACGCCCGCACACCGGTGTAGCTCAACCACTTCACCGAAGACCCGCTGCCTGAGACGCCTGGCTTTCCCTTGCTCAGGCCGCCCTTGATGCTTCACTTCGAGCTGCTTCATCCGAAGATGCCTTGCAGGAACCATCGGTGCGGAGGCGTGCGCTCGCGAAACACCCACAGGCGCACGCCATGAATATCCAGAGCCCTGTAGTAATCGCGCGAGATATCTCCGCCATCCCACCAGGCTGTCTCGATGCGCTCGGGCCCGCAGAGCAGCTGCAACGGACCGCGAAGGCGCGGTAACCCTTCCCGCTCACGCAACCGCCTCGGCACCGGCAACAGCCAGAGCGGACGATGAAAGGCAGGCCAGGGTGGAGCGAGGCCCAGTGATGAGCCGTGCTGTTCCTCAGCTCGCCTTCCTGCAGATGCAACAGACTTCTCTCTCAGCCGCCCGGCGATTGAGGGCTCTTTTCTTTCCGTAAGGTCCACCGCCCCCCAAGCCGTCTCAGGCCGATGACCCGCCCGCATCTGCAATCCATAAACCGCCTCATGCCCCAGTCGAGCTCGCAAATGCTCAACGAGCTCAGGCAACTCTCCGCACGCCCCACTCCCATATTCCCCTGGCTGCCACAACGAATCCGTTGCAGGAGCACGCGACACCACCCCACCCGACCGCAATTCCATTGCTCGCACAGACTCAGGCAAAGAAAGCGTCGCCAGCTTCTCCCCAAACAATTTGATGAAATGACTCGCGCTCGCGGCAGGCGCCGCCAGCCGCAACACACACCGGGTGACCGGTGAATGACGATGCTCCAGCAGACACTCCAGCCTCGTGACGCCGCACTGACGCGCCTTCAGGAACGCGCCTAGCTCTTCCAGCAACGGTTGAAGCGCGCCGAGAAGCGATTCGTGATGCTCGAGGTCGTAAAGCAGCGGATGACGACGCTGGAAACGCTCGCGCGTCTGGAATCGCGGACGCAGATCCGCATTTCGCCCCGTGAGCCGGTCGAGCATGGCGAGCTGCGGCTTGCCGAACCGCCGTGCGAAGCCCGCGCGGGGCAAACGCAGCGCCTCGCCAATGGTGAGCACGCCGATTTGCTTCAGCCGCTGGAGAACGTCTGGTGGCCAACGCAAAACGAATAGAGGAAG
>JBDTUL010000793.1:0-2929 GCA_040007735.1 Gammaproteobacteria bacterium
AGCCGCCTCGACCGCTATCTCACTGATGTTCGTGAAGTGGAGCGGCGCATTGCACTGGCGGGTCAGCAGATACCGGCAGGTCTTGCGCTTCCAGCCGCACCTGCTGGCATTCCCGATGACTTTGACGTGCACGTCAAACTGATGTTCGACCTGCAGGTGCTTGCGTGGCAGGCCGATGTCACGCGCGTCACGACGATGATGTTCGCAAAGGAAGTCAGCAATGCGGTGTTCCCGGCCAGCGGCATCCGCGAGCCATTCCACAACCTCTCTCATCACTCGAACATTCCGGACAACATCGCGAAGCTTGCGCTGGTCAACCAATACCACGCGCGCATGGCTGCCTACCTGCTGCAAAAGCTGCGCGACTCGCCGGACGGAGAGGGCACGTTGCTCGATCACTCTCTGGTTCTCTATGGCAGCGGCATGAGCAACAGCAATCAGCACGATCACGATCCGTTGCCGATCGTCGTTGCGGGCGGGGCGGCGGGCAAGTTGCGCGGTGGGCGGCACATCCATGCCGCGCCGAAGACACCGCTTTCCAACTTGCTGCTGGCGATGCTTCGCAAGCTCGATGTTCCTGCGGAGTCGTTCGGTGACAGCAACGGCATCGTGGAGATCTGAGGGAGTCATGGTCCGAACACGATCCGCGCGTTTGGCGAAGATCGCGGGGCTTGCGAGTGCGCTGCTCGGGGCGTGGGCGGCAGCCGCTACGGGTGTCGATATCAATGCTCCGAGCGCGGACGGTACGCCGGCCCTGCATTGGGCCGTGCGTGTGCAGGATGTGGAAGCCGCCCGCCGGCTGCTTCGAGCGGGGGCCGATGCGGACCGCGCAAATCGCTACGGTGTAAGGCCTTTGCATATCGCCATACAGAACGGCGATCTCGCGATGGTACATCTGCTGCTCGCAGGCCATGCGAACCCTGACTCGGTCGATGCCACCGGCGAAACCTGTCTGATGATGGGTGCGAGATCAGGCCAGCTTGCAACGGTGAAGGCGCTTCTGGACAAGGGCGCCAAAGTGGATGCGCGCGATCCGGAGTATCAACAGACGCCGCTCATGTTCGCCGCGCGCGGCGGATATCTGCCCATCGTCAAGCTGCTCATCAAGCACGGTGCGCAGGTGAATGCGCAGACGCGTACCGGCAAAGTGCCTGAGTTTCGAACGCCAGCCTCGAACAGCGGGTCCAAAGGCGTGGGCATCGTGCGCGGCGGCTGGCCCGAGCGCGGGGAGCGCGACCCCACTCCGGGCGCCAAGACTCCCCTTCTCTATGCGGCGCGCGAAGGGCACCTCGAAGTCGCACAGCTCCTGCTCGCCTCCGGCGCTGACATCGAGAAGGCCGACGCGGACGGTGTAACGCCTTTCCTGATGGCGATTCTCAATGGGCAGTTGCCGCTGGCGAATGGATTGCTCGCGACAGGGGCGAACGTCAACGCGGCCGACTGGTATGGCGAAACGCCGCTGTGGGCCGCCGTGGATCTGCGCGATCTCGACGTCGGCGGCCCTTCGCGCGACAACGCAGTGGATCGCGAGGCGGCATTTCAGCTCGTTCGAGCCCTGCTGGCCCGCGGCGCGGAGCCGAACGCACGTACAAAGGAGTATCCACCTCAGCGTCGCTGGATCACGCGTCTGGGCTCTCTTTCGTGGGTGGACTTCACGGGCCAGACCGCATTCCTGCGTGCCGCGCTGGCGGGCGATGTCGGAGTGATGCGCCTGCTGCTCGAGCATCACGCGGATCCGAATATCGCCACCTTCAATGGCACGACGCCGCTGATGGCGGCGGCCGGCGTCAACTGGACCTTTTCTCAAACCTATGACGAGGGCGCCGAGTCACTGCTCGACGCCGTGAAACTCGCACAGTCGCTCGGCAACGACGTGAACGCTGTGAATGCGATGGGCGTGGCCGCGATCCACGGCGCCGCGAATCGCGGCTCCAACGACATCATTGAGTTCCTGGTGGAGAAAGGCGCGGCGCTCGACGTTGCCGACAAACAGGGACGCACGCCCATGACCTGGGCTCGAGGCGTGTTCCTGGCCACTCATCCGCCGCAGCCGAAGCCCGCGACGATTGCATTGCTCAGAAAACTACAAGGCCACGAGTCATGAGGGGGACACATGAATACGAGACACAGCGTTGGCGGCGTCTGCGCGCTGGCTATATCGGTTGGCATCAGCGGCGCCGCTGTTGCTGAAGAGGCGGGTGACGCGCCGGGCGCCGCCGCGGCGAAGATGGAAGAGATTCACGTCACCGGCTCGCGCATTCTGCGCGACGGCATGACGACCCCGACACCGGTCACCGCGCTGTCGATGAGCGACCTGCATGTAATGGCGCCCACTACGCTCGGGGCCGCGGTGACGCAGCTTCCCCAGTTCATCAACAGCGCCGTGCCGGAAGGCGCGCCAGCGTCGGGTTGGACCGGCGCGTCGGGCGCGAGCATTCTGAATCTGCGCGGTGTGGGGCAAAGCCGAACCCTGGTGCTGCTCGACGGGCGGCGCGTGGTGGCCTCCACCCGCAAGGGCACGCTCGATGTGAACCTGTTGCCGGATTCACTGGTGAAAAGCGTTGAAGTGGTGACCGGTGGCGCGTCCGCCGCCTATGGCTCCGATGCCGTGAGCGGTGTGGTCAATTTCATTCTCGACAGCCAGTTCACCGGGTTCAAGTCGCAACTACAGGGCGGCGTTACCGAGATCGGCGACAACAGGAACTACACCGTTTCGCTGGCGGGCGGAGTGCCACTGGGAGAGCGCGCTCATCTGATTGGTTCCGTCGACTACTACCACGCCGATGCGATCGAAGACGCAAGGAGCCGCGATTGGCAGCAGAGTTGGGGCGTGATCCCCAACCCGCTGGCGGCCCAGGCCGGCCGGCCGGCGCGCCTCACCCGGCCCAACGTGCGCTCCAGGCAGTTCACCGAAGGCGGTTTGATCACG
>JBDTUL010000794.1:0-2927 GCA_040007735.1 Gammaproteobacteria bacterium
GGTTTGGCGACAAGACCCCGCTCGAGTTGGATGTGCACCTCGGCGCCGGCGAAAGCACACTCGATCTCAAGCGTCTGCCCATTCGTCGAGTCGACGTCCACATGGGCGCTGGTGAGCTGAACCTCAATCTCGGCAGCTACAACCGCGACGTCGACGTGAACGTTACGGGCGGCGTCGGGCAGGCGAACATCTACCTCCCGCGCGGTCAGGGCGTCATCGCTCAGGCCAGCGGTGGGCTCGGTTCGATCGAGGCGAAGGATCTCGACCGGCGCGGCGGCTATTACTACAACGCGGCGTATTCACCCGGCCAGCCCGCGATCAAACTGAACGTGCGCGGCGGCGTCGGCGAGATCCGGATGATGGTGGAGGACTAGGGGGCCTCGGGCTTTAGGCTCGAGGCGCCCGTCGGAGCCGCCGGTTCTTCAGACCGGCGGTCAATCGCCGATCCCGCATCCCGCAGGACTCACACGCGCCATGGGCGCCGCACTCCGGCGCCACCCGGAGCCGCAGACCATCGCGCCCGACGCGACTCCGGAAGAGGTGACCCGCTGCGCAAGGTGAGCCGATGCGCGGTGCGACAGACAGCGGCCGGTCTGAAGAACTGGCCACTCCGAAGACCGGGTTTCCGCGATCATCGCGGAAACCCGGCTTCTTTCGTTTAGCTATAGCTCCACTGAGCCGCAATTGTGCCGACCGCGGATCTGAGGTCTTCGAGGTCGGCCGTCAGGACCTCACGCACTTTTCCCGAGACAGCCCATTCGACTGGTGCGAGCAGCCCAGGTGGCAGGCCGGATGCGTGCAGGGCAAACTCGATGCTGACGCGCGTGCTCGCATTGGGAATGGGTTCAAACAAGAACGTGGCGGTGATCCTCACGCCGCCTTTCTGGTGCGTGATCGTATAGCTGTGGTTCTTTTCGAACGACGTGACCTCCATTTCGGCGTCGTCGTTGCGTCCGAGCACCTCGCGAGTCTCGCGCCATCGAGTGCCGAGGGAGAACCCGCCGGGCGTCAGCAACTCAATCTGCTTGATTCCAGATACATTCTGGGGAGCTTGCTGGATGTCAGTGAAACAGCCAAACACGACGTCGACGGGTGCGCCGATATCGCTCGAAACCTTTACGTTTGCCATGGACGGCTCTCCCCTTGCGCCAGTCGGTCTTACCTTCGGACCCCAGACGACAAGTGCTTTTCAGGGTGGGTGATTTGGTCGGGGCGACTGGATTCGAACCAGCGACATCTCGCTCCCAAAGCGAACGAGAAGAAACGCCCCGAGTGACTCACTGAGTCTTTCCGTGTCCTCACGTCCCGTGACGTGTCCGATGATGCCCTCATAATGCGTGGTATCCGGCGTCGAGTTGCAAGATCTTGCACGTGAGCGGAGCTACGTCCTCGTCCTGATCGGTCCGCCCCCGACGAAGACTCGCTGCCGTTTTGGATCCGCTAGCTTCGGCCAACCGGAAAGGACTTCTTCGACGATTGCGAAATCACTGCTGGCGCTAAAAATGTACTGCGTCGCGGCGCTCACCTGCAGGCTGTTCTGGAACCGCACATGCTCCGGCGCAACGGCGTTTCGAGCGGGCATTGTCGCGTAGTAGTGCGGGTCACAGGCGGCGAGTGTCATCGTCGACGAAAGGGGTAGAAACGCCTGGATTCCGGTCCGGCGAAGGCCGAGATTGCCCCGGTCTGGTCCGGCATCGACTGGGTTGAAGAGGCAAACCGGGTTGTCGGATGTCCAGAACGGCATGGGCGTGTCATTGGTCAGCACGATCCATCGCATCAAAGCGATTGTGCCGGCCAATTGCGGGACAAGATCACTGCTGATGTTGTAGAGGTGCTGTTGCCTCGCATAGAGCGCCGGGTTCTCCGTTAGCCACTCTTTCAACGCCGGTCCGACTCCGCGTTCCTCAGCAAGGAAGTCTCGAGTCCTCACCATCAGCTGTTCTGCGTGTATGCGGTGCTCGGGAGTCCGCACCAATTGCAGTGCGACGAAGATCGAGATGACGACGCGATCGCTCTCCGACATGTCCTGAGCGTCTGAAAGCTCAACGAGGCATCGCCGCGCGTTCGCGAAATTGGCTTCTGCTTGACCCAACAGTGCCTCGAACGGTTGGCTGGCCTCCGTCGCATCGTCGTAAAAGTAGTTTTCGCCTGCGACGTTGCGAATGTTCGTCTTGAACGCTTTTCGATTTGCCTTGTCGTAGCACCAAATCTTCGGATGTTTTCCGCGCTCACACGCGAAGTGCCTCAGGTATGACTGAGCCACGTAGTGCTGGAGCTTCGCCATTGTTACGACTATACGTCCGCACAGTCCGCACACCCAGTGTGGACGTATCGCTTCCTTCCTTGCCAGACTACAAACGGCGGCTAGGTCCTGCAGGCCGAGAAGCCGGTTCCGCGCCGGTTGCCGCCGATTATCCTCGTGGGCTGTCTGCGGAGGCAGTGTGTCTTGCTGGGAAAAGTTGCGCAAAGAGTTCGAAGGCATCGCGCCGCAACATCCGTTGCGCGCATGGAGAACGCCGGTCGCGTTCACAAACAACGGCCTAATAGAAAACACCTCGTGGGACTTCTCCTGTTCTCCCGGCGTCGTCGGCAGGTTCCGGGTCGTTGCCGAAGTCGCTGCCGCCAATCTTGGATTGCCTCCATCGATCGATGTATGGCTTGATTACGTCGCGGCTGACCCGGTGATCGAGCGTCCCGACATCGGAACTCAACCCGATGGTCCCTGCGTTTGGCAGCAACCCTTCACGGCGAGCTCAGACGGCAGGAGCGTCAGCGGTCACGGTCTCGCAATGGAGTGCGCAGTCATTGCCTCCGCTCGCGTCTGCTGGCGACTGGAATTGCAACGGCTCGAGCTACCCAAAGCGGATCGAGATACGCCTCGTAATACCCGCCTGAAAGCGCTCTGGACTGAATCCGTGCTCGCGGAC
>JBDTUL010000795.1:0-2916 GCA_040007735.1 Gammaproteobacteria bacterium
GAACTCGGTGCCATCGGCATACCGGGCGTGTTCCTTGTCGAACATCCCCGCGAGTCTCCGAATGGCGCGAGCCGGGTCGTCCCGGCGAATTCACGAGGATCCGCGGGTCGTCCCGCGGATGGGGGCAGGCTCGAATCCTAGGAGCCTGTCTGACTAATAGCCACCGTAACGAGGCCGACGCCCATCGAGCAGATTTCGGCGATCGTTTCGCGCGCATAGCGGCGACTATGCAAGCGAAACGATCTCCGAAAGATGCCCCTGGGCAAACCCATAACGAAGGCACAAGTAGTCATACGCAACCGGAGCTGGTGTACTTCGACGTGGGCGGCGGCCGCAGCAGGTGGATATTAGTCAGACAGGCTCCTGATCAGAGGGACCCCCACACCATCACCCGCACCGGGGTCGGGTTGTACGCGTTGCACGGGTTGTTGAGCTGCGGGCAGTTGGAGATGAGCACGATCACATCCATTTCAGCGCGCATCTCGACATAGCGGCCGGCGGCGGAAATGCCGTCGGCGAACGTGAGCTTGCCCTCTGGCGTCACAGGCACGTTCATGAAGAAATTGATGTTGCTCGGCAAGTCCCGCTTGGAGAGGCCGACCCCCGAGCGAGTGATGGCGAGCAAGAAATTATCGCGGCAGCTGTGCATGTGACGCTTTTCGAGCGCATATCGCACCGTGTTGCTTTCAGCGGAGCACGCGCCGCCCAGCGTGTCATGCCGGCCGCAGGTGTCGGCGGTGATGGTGAGCATCACGTTGCCGTCGTTCGACAGCAGCTGTGTGCCGGTGGTCAGGTACAGCTTGCCTTGGGAGCGAATGGTGTCGGACGCGCTATACCGCTCTTCGCTGTTCGAGGCGTTGAAGAACAAGGTGTCGACCGCCTGGTTCCCCTCCAGGTCGATGATCCGGAAGGATTCGCCGCGGCAGACCGTGCCCATCCAAGGATCCCCGGCGGGCACGAGGGCGTTGGTCACCGCCTGCAGCGGATCACGATGGCTCTCGACAAGCGTCGGATGAAAAGATTCGTCTTTGAAGATCGCCTCACGCATACAGCATTTCCGTGTTTCGAAAACCGCGCTGATTTTCCGGGCAGCGTTTGCGACACGGGTCGTCCTCCGCAGCCGGTGCCGTCGAGAAGCAGCCGACGCGCACCTGGCGCGGCCGATAGTGGAGCGACGGGTCGAGCGGATGCTGGCATGTGGACAGCACCACGAGCGTATTCATTTCGAAGCGAAGGTCTACAAAGCTTCCGGCGCGAGAGTGGTCCGCGTCGAAGTGCAGGTCGCCCGCGTCGTCCGTCACCACCTTGCTGAAGAAATTCACGTTGGACACGAGGTCCCGCTTGCCGAGGCCGTATTTGGCGAGCTCGTTGAGCAGGCTGTCGTAGCCGTTCTTGTAATAGTCGTTGCGCTGTTCCTGGAAGCGCGTAGCACCGTAGCGCGCGGCCACCATCGCCGCGTTCGAAACGCCGCAGAAAGTGTCGTGCCAACCGCAGGTGTCCTGTGTGATGGAACAAAGCACCCGACCCATGTCGGAATAGCAGACGCATCCTTTGGTTAGGAAGGCCGTATGCTGCGCCTTCAAAGTGTCCGCCATGTTGTAGCGCTCGAGCCGCTCCTCGTAGTTGTAGAAGAGCGCGGAGACGTTCGCGCCGCCTTCGATGTCGGTCAACCGCAGCTTGGTGCCCCGCCGGGCGACGCCGGACCAGTGAGCGCCGCCGTGCAAGTCCTCTTCCCATAGAGCCCGATCCGCAATCGCTGCGCTCATGCTTTCACCTCGGACTGGCCCATCGGGCTCGTCTCGTTCAACTTTGGAGCGACGGTCGTGCAAACCGTATACCAGCGCACCCAAACTGTTCTTGCCACTGAATTCGTTGTGTTCGCGGCGGCTGCGCTCCGCGCCATTTCGCCCAAACGTGGAGCGCTCCGCGCGCCTCACGCATTGAAACGGTGCGCGAGCGGGCACTCTCCTCGCACTAACCTGCGGAAAAGTGTGCGGCATGCACCTTGCATCGTCACCGCGCAAATGTGCGTCTAGGGTTCCGGCTTTACGCGTGCGCGTCCTGCGCAACGGGTGGAGTGCTGGTCCGAGAGAGGCAGTCCAGCCGCGAGAAACCGCGGCGGGATACACGGCGGGATAAAAGCCCGGGAGATTGGTGAGGCCGCAGGCCCGCCCGGTCTCCGGTGCGTGCCTTCGACCTCGGTTCTGCTCTCAACACCCAAAGGCCCCCACGCACCTGGAGTGCTCGAATGCGCGCATCAATTAAAAGACTCATCACGACCTCCGCCCTGCTCGTTGCGTTCTGTGCGGTGGTGGCCAGCCCCACCTACGCGGCCGAAAAGAAGTCCTACAAGGTGGCCTGGAGCATCTATGTCGGCTGGATGCCGTGGGACTACGCCGACCAGAGCGGCATCCTGAAGAAGTGGGCCGACAAGTACGGCATCGAAATCAAGCTCACGCAGGTGAACGACTACGTCGAGTCCATCAATCAGTACACGGCGGGCTCGTTCGATGCCTGCGTGATGACCAACATGGACATGCTGACCATTCCGTCGGCCGGCGGCGTGGATTCCACCGCCCTGATCGTCGGTGACTTCTCGAACGGCAACGACGGCGTCGTGCTGAAGGGCAAGGGCAAGAAGCTGGCGGACATCAAGGGCCAGTCGATCAACCTGGTCGAGCTGTCGGTGTCGCACTACCTGTTGGCGCGCGGCCTCACGACCGTGGGGCTCGCCGAGCGCGACATCAAAGTCGTGAACACGTCGGACGCGGATATCGTGGCTGCATTCGCTTCGCCGACCTCCACCGCGGTGGTCACGTGGAAGCCGCAGCTTTCCGAAGTGCAAAAGATGGCGAACATTTCGCCGGTGTTCGATTCCAGCAAGATTCCCGGCGAAATCATCGACCTCATGGTCGT
>JBDTUL010000796.1:0-2915 GCA_040007735.1 Gammaproteobacteria bacterium
GCTGAGGCCTGGGCACTCCAGGGCCTCACACAGGGCCGCGAACTGGCGGTCGGTAAGGGTGTCGGAGAGCTTGTAGTGCTTGGCAAGCTTCGGCAGGTAGTTCGGGCTGCCCTTCGAGGCAACCCCGTGCATATCCATCGTGGCGAGCTTGCGCACGGCACGGATGACGACATCGGCGGCATACTCGGGGTTGGCGCTCATAGGCTTACCGGAGCTCTCCGGCGCGTCGGGCACCATCACTCCATTGACGTAGCGAATGCGGCGCCAGTCCTTTGCGCTGTAGTTCGCCTTCCTGCGGCACAGATACCGTGCGTCGTCTTCGGGCGGGCTGTCGGGGTCATTGTCCGGCGAATCGGGAAGCTTGGAGCCCAGATACAGGCGTGCGCGGACCGCGCCTTCCCAAGCGGTAGAGCCTGAATACTCTGACCCCAAAGCCTTCGCTGGATGGCCAAGCAACAGGATTCCGGCATTCGTCGGCTGCGCGGCCTCTGTAAGCATGGCGATGAAACTGGTGACCTGATGCCGATCGTTCTCGTTTCCAGCGAACAGCCGGGCGATGTTGTCGAGAATCACGACATCGGCCTTGTAGTCGCCGATCTGCTCGCGCAGTTCCTTGAGCTGCGGTGTTCCGACGAGCTGTCCGCCGTTCAACTGCGCGGCTAGCTCGACCTGCCGGCTGTCGTAGGACTCGATGATGAATTTGCCAGCGAAGTCCGAGAGCGATACGCCGAGCCCTGTCGCGATAGCTGACTGCTTCCGCCACAGCTCGTCCCTATCATCCTCGCAGGCCCACATGAGCACGCGACACGGTTTGGCAACCCAGTCGAGATAGGAACGACCCAGGGCAAGGCATGACCCCCACGCCTGCGCAAGGCTCGATTTGCCGATGCCGCCGTTGCCGGAGAGGAGCGTCGTATGGCCTTTTCCGAGCCAGTGCTCATCGAGCCACTCGCGTAACGGCAGCGGGAGGCCCTCGAGTGCGGCCCAATCAAGCGGGCTACGAACAGGCTTGATGATGCTGGCTTCATCGTCTTCGTCATACGGGGGCGGGTCGTCATGACGACTATTGACACGCACACCGGTCGAGATCAGTGCCTCGACGAGCTTTTCGCGGGCGGTGCTCATGCAACGACGTCCGCAATGTCCTGCCCTGCCACCCCGGGCGAAACGATGAGCACCTCGCGCCCGGCATCCGCCCAGCGCCGCGCGAGAGTTGCGGCAGCCGTGAGCCCCGCATCGTCATGGTCTGCGAATACGGTTAGCGCCTCGATGCCCGCGAGCAGCGGGAACGAAGCCATGTTGCCGGCATCGATTGCGGCCCACGTCGGGGTGAACGCATGAGCCGCAGCCAGCGCGGTCTCGATGCCTTCCGCAATCGCGAGCCCGTATGTCACGGCCTCATCGCTCCAAATTCGAACGCATCCACCGCGCTTGCGATGGCCGGCCAGCAGTGACTTGTCGCGGTCCGTGCCAGCCTTTCCGTGTCCATCTGCGGCGAGGCGCGTGAAATGTAGGCTGATCTGCTGCGCGGTCACCGCGTCCGTGATCGCCGCGCACAGACTCGGCGGGTGTTTGTCAGTGGCCGGCAAAAACCGCACATGCGAATCTGGTGGCGGCAGAGCGCAACCCCGATGGTGCAAATACGTTTCGCCCAGGGTGCCGCGCAGAGCAGACGTGCGACGCCAGATTGATTCGGCGAGCGCGGACCAGTCGACCTGAGCGGCCTTCGTTGCGCGGATCGGTGACTCAAGAGGTCGACGCTCGTAGTTCTCGATAGAGACGTATCCGCAACGATGACAGTAGCGCCGTGTCCCGCGCTCATCGGTGGTAGTGGCGAGTGCGGTATCGCGCGGACCGCGATCACAGACGAGGCAGGGGCTGCGAGTCGTCTTGCTCATGAGAGCCCCCGCGCGCTGTTACTCACGATGAGCGCCGTGTTGCCAACGGTGTTGGCGATGCCCGCCCGTTTCTCCAGACACTCCGGCCCGATGCCACGAGCCAGCGAATCAGGATCAGTCAGCGAGCGGCCGCAAAGCACGCACCACGTCAGGCCGGCGAGCGGATTCTGGCGCGTCGAGAGCGACTCGAAAGCCGCAAGAATCCGTGCGATGTGCCGCTCGCGTGTTTGCTCGAACATCTGCTCGCGCGTCAGTTGCTTCTGTCGGTACGCGCGAGATAGATCAGGCTCAGCCAGGTAGTGGCCGCATTTCAGACTGGAGTCTGTGAGGCTCCAGTGCCACGTCGCCCAGCGGTGTTTGTCGTACGGTGGTGGATTGCCGGGCTGACTCGACAGTAGCTCGATGGCGACGCTTGTCGGCGTCTTACACTTCAGGCGCAGCACATACGGTGCTTCAGCCGGAAGCCACAGTCGCCCCTTAACATCGAGCAGCGGGCGGATCAGCTCTGCCGCACGGGATGGCATCGACGCGCTCATGCCGCCCCCCGCCCAGTACTAGTACTAGTACCGAGATTTTTGGACAGTCCATCGAGCCACGCCTCTGCGGCCTGGAACGCGCCGGCGAGTTCGGCGATGGCCTGGTCGCAGACGAGCCGCGCGTCCGGTGAGAGCTGGGAATGATCCAGTTGGGCCAGGGCTCCCCAGTGCTGAGCGAGTCTCAGGATTCTCGGCAGCGCCTCATCGCGAACCGCGAGTAACGTAAGCCACTCAAGTGCTCGGCTCGCCTTGGCCGCGTGCGGGTCACCCTGCAGGTACGATGCGAACGCCGCGCGTGCGTGATCAGTGATCGGAACGCCCGTGCGCTCGGCGAGCTCGCGTAGCTCATCGATCATCTCGGGCTCGAGATAGGTGTTGAACTGCTGATACCGCGCTGTCGTCATGGTACTAGCACTACCGGCGGGAGGATCTCAGTAGACCGCGCGTTCATGAGCGCCTCAACGGCGCGACGCCCAGGAAG
>JBDTUL010000797.1:0-2913 GCA_040007735.1 Gammaproteobacteria bacterium
GTCTCGCCAGAGTGGCGGATCGCTCGCACTGCCGGCCCCGCGGACAGCATGCCGCGCAGCGCGGTCTCGAGATTCGGGTACTGCCACGGCGTGTTCACGTCGAACGCTCCTTTCGGGTTCAGGCCAGCTTCCTTCATCAGGCTCTCAAGCGCGCCGTCCTGCGACAGCGCGAAAGGCCCGGGCGCGCCGGGCGGCGGGGGCGGAAGCAGCGATCCAACGGCTTTGAGATAGACCGCGGCTTCGCAGTCTTCCTGCCGGCCCCAGACCATGGCGACGACCGTGCCGCCCACGCGGGCAACGCGCTTCGCTTCGCGCAGCGCGGCGACCGGGTTTGCCGCGTACTGGAAGGAGTTGAAGCCCGTGACCAGATCGAAGCTGTCGTCCCGAAAAGGCAAATCTTCCATGTCGCCGACCCGGAAGTCCGCACCGGGTACCCGCGCCCGCGCGATAGCAATGAAAGCCTCCGCGGCGTCGAATCCTGAAACGCAGGCGCCGCGCGCGGCTGCGAGCTCGCAGAACATGCCGGCGCCACAACCAACGTCGAGCAGCGCGGTCCCTTGCTTCACGCCGAGCTCCGCAATGACCGCCTCGAAGACCGGACGCACCGTCTGTTCCTGCGCGTCGGCCCAGTCAGTCGCCTTCGCACTCCACAAAGCGCCTTGCATTGCTGCTGTTCCCATTTGAGCCTCCTTGCCTGTCGGGTGTAAGGCCATGTTAGGAACGCGGCACCAGTCCGTCATGAGGCGGATGGCCCAGATTGCGCACGCGACGGTGCGCATGCGCCGGGATATCAAGGTCCTGTGGCCTAGGAGGCCAGTGTCGGCCCGGCCGCTTGGCCAAAACCGGCATCGCGGGCCGACACGATCGCCTGCGCGCGATTGGGCACGCGCAGCTTGCTGAAGATGCTGTTGATGTGATTGCGCACGGTCTTCGGACTCAGCGCCAGTGCGCTCGCGATCTGGGTGTTGTCCAGTCCTTGCGCGATCAACTCGAGCACCTCGCGCTCTCGTCCTGTGAGTTCGAGGAAATGCCGGTCGCGCGACCCGGCTTCGCCGCCGTGCTGCACGATGAATCGGGAAATCTCGGAAAAGAAGCGCGACCAGGCCTGCTCGTGCTCGAGCAGGATGTGATTGCGGCTCTCCAGCGGTACGAATTCGGCGCCAGGAATCAGGCCGGCTACCGCGCGGCCTTCTTCGAACGGTGCCCGCAAGTCGCCCCGTGAATGCAGTACCAGGGTCGGGCAACGGATTTTTGGTGCCAGCGCGGAAACGTCGATTTCCTGGAACATCGACAGGAGCCTTACGGCGATTTCCGGCGTCGTGGTCATGCGCTGGAGTTCGTTGAAGCAGCGAACCTGATCCGGCGTGCAGTCAGGGATGAACTGGCTGGTGAAAACCTGGCGGAACGCCGAGTCCTCCTTGCCCCAGCCAAGCTCGATGAGCTTTCGCATCAGGTGCGCTTCCTCGAGCAGCTTCGGATGCTCGCCGCGCCTCAAGGCGCCACGCGCATAGGCACCGTAAAGGATCAAGTGGGTCACCCGCTCCGGATGGCGCTCGGCGTAGGCGATTGATATCGCGGCGCCCTGGGACATGCCAAGCAACGCGAATCGCTTGGCCCCGGCCGCATCCGTCACCGCTTCAAGGTCGGCGAGATGCGCTTCGAGCGAGAGGTCGGAAACCTCGCGGTCGGATAGCCCGCAGCCGCGCGAGTCGTAGCTTGTCAGGGAATGCTGTTTGACCATCTCGAGCAACCACGGGCGCCACACGATGCTGTCCCAGTCGTACTCCAGGTGATTCATCCAGTTGGGCGCCTTGACCATCGGCGGCCCGTTGCCGGCCGTGGCATAGGCAATGCGAACCCCGTCCGCAGCCTTGCAGAAGCGGATGCTCGCGGGACGCGGATCCTTCGACATATCGGCAAGTCTGCCACGCGGATAGGTTTAACTCCAGGCCGACTGTGGCGATTCGGTCCCGATGTTCTGCGACCGCCCACGCGCAGCTTCCGTGCGCCTGATATCCGGGAGTGTGCGCTCTTGAATTAGTGTCGATGGGGGCCAGCGTGCCGCCCAAGCCACCTTCGCAAGCGATTGATCTACTTTCTGGCTTGGTTGCTGTTCTCGAAGATGAGGTTCACCAGCTCCGCCCCAGCAGCAAGGCGCCGCATTAGTGCTTTTACCATTCCGCCGAATAGGTAGTAACGGCCCCCGACACGTCGTCGATCACCTTCGCGCCAACGTCCTGGCCGTCGCTGCGGCGATGCACGGAGCATTGCAGACGCCGGATCGTGGGCCCTGCAGGAATAGTGTCGGAAACGACGTTGTCTCCCTCGAACGCAGGTGCGCTCTGCTCAAGGTCAGGCAGATTGACGTGCCAGCATACGCGCACCAGGTCTGGCCGTTTGGCCACAGACTGCGGCAGCAGCTGCACGAACCACTGCGCGTTGCGCCAATCGCCCGATACCTTGTCGAGTTCGATCTGCCCTGCCAGCGGCACATACTGGGCGGTGAAGCCCACGCCATTGCTTTGGCGTACGTTTACACTTTCGCCGCTCAACTCGAACGCCACTTGAGCGTGTCGTAATTGGACGGGAAAAAGGTAGCGCTCACGATTCGGTGTCGGCTGCGCCACCGCCATGCCGGAGCCGTCGGCAACGACGGTCACTTCGTTGCCGGCGTTGGAATAGGCGCGCCGTTTGTGCTCAAACCCCCACCACATCATCCCTGCGGGGCTGGTCGGTCCTGGCACCGGCAGTTCCGCTGTCAGCGGCACGCCGCGGCTCAATGCCTGGCGCAGGATCGCGGCATCAATAGTCTGCACAGACGGCGCCAGCGACGGTGGTGGCTCCTCGGGATCGACAGGGAGCGGGGCTACAGATGGCGGTGTTGCGGTTGGAGGCGTGCGCAGTGGGGGTACG
>JBDTUL010000798.1:0-2912 GCA_040007735.1 Gammaproteobacteria bacterium
AGATTCAGGCCGCCGAGAAAGTGTTCCCCGTCGCCACGGTTCAAAATCGTCTCAGCGTGACCTTTCGCAAGTACGACGACGTACTGGCCCACTGCGAATCGCGTGGCATCGGCTTCAGTCCGTGGTACCCGCTGTCCGGCGGCGAACTGGTGAAACCGAATTCGCCGCTCGCCAAGGTTGCGAAAAGTCTGCATGCGAGCCCCAGCCAGATTGCGATCGCCTGGTTGCTGAAACGCAGCCCCGTTATCCTGCCGATCCCGGGCACTTCAAAACTCGCGCACCTGGAGGAAAACGTTGCCGCCGTGGCCATCGAGTTGTCCGACGAGGACTTCGCAACGTTGGACGCGCTAGCCGACGAAAGCCAGAGCTTCTGAACCAAGTCGATGCCCCGCGATTTGCGGTCGGGCAGCACTCGCCGGCTTGCTGCCCGCGCCGCCCACGCGGGATCAGGCCGCTCCGTTTTCCTCGAGCACCGGCTTCCAGGCTAGTTTCACGATCTTGCGGAACCCGCTTCCCTTCGGATGAAGCTCATTCGCCCAATCGCTTTCTTCAAGAACCCCGTGACTGTTGACCTGTATGACTCGGCCGCCGCTCTGGCGGACTAGAGCAGCCTGCATCGAGGTCAGTGCCACCAGAACGTGCCTGACGCAGTCCCGCTGCAGTTCGTCCGGAACTTGCGCCCTGATCAACGCACCCCTGATCCAGCCTTCCCCTTTGCCGAATACCGTCCGTCCGTCCGGGAACGGGATGTCGTAGTTATGCACGTAGATCGTTGCGTTCGGCGCAGCGACATAGATCATTCCGAACAACTTCGTCATGCTGATGGAAATCTTGCTCATCAGCCACGACAAGGACGGCCAGCCGGGCCCTTCGAGAAAGCAGTCCTCGGCCCGCTTCGCCCTGGAGCAGTCACTGCGCAGCAAAGGAAGTAGATCGCTGGTTCCGGCGAAGTCGTTGCCGCCCCCGCTGACGAACACCTCGGTCAGGCCACTTCCGTAAACTTCCAGCGAACGGCGCACAAATTTCGCGTATTTGCCATCCGCATAGTCAATCGCTTCAGCGCCGTTGTTCCCGACAGCAAAAATCACACGCGACTTACTTTCGACCAGCGGGCCGAGATAGGTGAGCAGATTGCCTCCTGGCATCATGTACCAGAACCACGAGTCCCCGATCGCCAGAATACTTGGCGTACCAGGACCGTTGCCATCATTCAGCCATTGATGCTCGATCCAGTAGACATTGCTCATGGACTCCTCCTGTGGGGAATGTTGAACACTGGCCTGTCAGATTCGCTAGCCGTCCCCGGGGATCACTGTGCGCACTGAGTTGTAGCCGTCGCTCCGGATTGAGGGGGCGCGTGACGGAGCTCAAGTACCACGACGCCCGAACGAGCAGTAGCTTCAAAATCCTTGAGACAAGAATGTTGATTGCCAATGCAGTTCAAGTGCTCGCGTGATACAGGAGAACCGATCCGATCCTGTGCGTGGTTGGCGACGCGTTGTGGTGAACTCTGGTCGCGTTGCCATACGTTGGCCGGCCCTTCACTGAGGCGGTATGATCCCGCGGAGTTGATCCCTGTCCTCGCTGCTTCAGTCGTCTCAAATAATCAAGCTACGACGTACGACTTCACGATCGGTGATTTGCTCCTTCCCGATCAAACTGGTGACGCGGCCCTTCTCGATCACGTACGCTCGCTGGCTGAGGGTCATGATCGTATCGAGGTTCTGCTCCACAAACAATATGGTGCTGCCAAGATCGTTTCGGATCGACTTGAGGGTTTCGCAAATCATCTGCACGATCGATGGCTGCACGCCTTCGGATGGCTCGTCGAGTAGAAGCAACGCCGGGTTGCCGACCAAAGCACGCCCTATCGCTAACTGCTGCTGTTCACCGCCGCTCATGGTGCCTGCTGCCTGGCGGGCACGTTCGTGAAGCCGCGGAAAATACTGATAGACCATATCGGTCAGCTTACGACCTTGCGGGCCGCCTATCGAACGCCCGACAAAAAGGTTCTCCTCCACCGTGAGGCGTGGGAAGACCTCCCGCCCCTGAGGGACGTAGCCGATGCCCAAGCGAGCCCTGGCGTCTGGGGTCAGTGATGTGATGTCCTTTCCCTGAAACTGCACCTGTCCCGCACTGACGGCCAACTGCCCCATGAGGCAGCGCAGCGTGGTCGTCTTACCAACCCCGTTTCGACCGATCAGGCTGACGATCTCGCCCCCCATGATCTCGAGGTCGATGCCCTGGAGGATCGGGGTCCGCCCGTATCCCGCATGCACCCCCGCCACTTTCAGCAGAATGTCATTGGCCATCGGTCTTGCCCAAGTAGATTTCCGCGACCCTGGGATCGTTGATGATCGCTTCGATGCTGCCTTGGGCAAACACTCGGCCGAAATGCAATACGGTGACCCTTTGGGCAATCTGCCGGATGAAGGCCATGTCGTGTTCTACGACGAGGACGGTCATGCCTTCCCGGTTCAGACGTTGGATGAGCTCCCCAGTCCGAAAGGTCTCTTCGGGTGACATTCCCGCCGTCGGCTCGTCGAGCAACAGCATCTGAGGCTGCAGGGCCAGTGCCATGCCGATCTCGAGCCACTGCTGCTGTCCGTGCGACAAGCTGGCGGCCAATAAAGAAGCGTGCGGCGCAAGATCGAGTAGAGTAAGCAGGCGCTGCGTCTCGGTTTGAAGTTGTGCGTGCGGTAGGCGCCGCTGCAATGCGATCAACAGATTCTGTGCGACCGGCAGTTCGCGGAAGACGCTCGGCACCTGCATCTTTATGCTCATTCCGCGCCGTACCCGTTCGAACGGTTTTTCGCGGGTTATCTCCACTCCGCGGAAGTCGATCCGTCCGGCTGCAGGTTCGTAGATACCAACCATGAGCTTGAACAGCGTACTCTTGCCGGCCCCATTGG
>JBDTUL010000799.1:0-2911 GCA_040007735.1 Gammaproteobacteria bacterium
CATCGTCACCGCAGATGGCGACCTGCCGGAAGCGCGCGCCGGTGACGCGGTCACACTGACTCTCGCGGATGAAATCGACGTCGCGCGCGGAGACGTTCTCGCCCGAATCGATGCGCGACCGGAAGTAGTGGATCAGTTTGCCGCGCACCTTCTGTGGATGTCGGAAGAGGCAATGCTCCCGGGCCGATCCTATCTGCTGCGCATCGGCACCAAGTACGTGCCGGCGCGCATTACGAACCTGAAGCACAAGGTGGACGTGAACACGCTCGAGCACATTGCCGCGAAGACTCTCGCGCTCAATGAGATCGGGCTGTGCAATGTCGCCACGGCGATGCCTGTGGCGTTCGACCCGTACGCGGAAAACCGCGACATGGGCGCGTTCATTCTCATCGATCGTTTCACGAATGCCACGGCGGGCGCCGGCATGATTACGTTCGGCCTGCGCCGGGCGACGAACATCCACCGGCAAGACCTGCTGGTCGATAAGGCCTCGCGCAGCATCCAGAACGGGCACAAGCCGGTGATCCTGTGGTTCACGGGGTTGTCGGGCTCTGGCAAGAGCACCATCGCCAACATCGTGGAGCGCGAGCTGCATGCGCGTGGCGTGCACACTTATATGCTCGATGGCGACAACGTGCGCCATGGGCTGAACCGCGATCTTGGGTTCACCGATGCGGATCGCGTCGAGAACGTGCGTCGCGTCGGCGAGGTGGCCAAGCTGTTCGTGGACGCGGGGCTCATCGTGCTCTGCTCGTTCATTTCGCCGTTCCGCGCGGAGCGCCGCATGGTGCGCGAGCTGGTGGGCGGCGAAGAATTCGTCGAAGTGTTCGTGGATACGGCGCTCGATGAATGTATGCGCCGCGACCCCAAGGGGCTGTACGCACGCGCCAAGGAAGGCAAGATCAAGAATTTCACTGGTATCGATTCGCCTTATGAGCGCCCCGAGAACCCCGAGGTGATCGTCAGCACCGGCGATGGCACGGCGGAAGAGGCGGCGAAAGTGGTGCTCGAGACGTTGCGTGAAAAAATGATTCTGACTTGAGTGGTTCTGGCCTGATGGGATAGATGATCCAACCAGTCAGATCCTGTCGAAGCCGCCCGGCGATTGAGGGCCTCTTTTATTTTGGGCTGCGCCCGGCAATAAGAAGCCCTCAATCGCCGGGCGGTTGAAGACTGGATCAGATCCGGCCTGATCTGATCTGATCTGATCTCAAGGAAGAAGTTTCAATACTTCATCCGCAATCGCCAGCGACGCCGTGAACCCCGACCCCGTCAATCCGAAAATCGGCACCGGGCTGGCCCGGCCCTGAGATCTTGGGCCGAATCCCCGCATAGGCGGGCTGCAAAGCGCCATCCGGCAGCCCCGGCCAATAGGCCCTGACCGCCCCATAGAATCGTTCAGCACGCGAAGAATCAACCCTGTAGTCGGGCGCCTCGATCCATTGCACGTCCGGCCCGAAACGCGCACGCCCCGAAAGGTCCAGCGTGAGGTGCACACCAAGCCCGCCGGGCTCGGGCAGCGGGTACACCAGCCGAGTGAAAGGCGATCGCCCCGCCAGCGTAAAGTACGTGCCCTTCGCAAACCAGGCGCGTGGCACATGCTGAGCAGGAAAGCCTTCGATGCTTTGCGCGACGTGAGGCGCGTGCAGCCCGGCGCAATTGATTAGCAGGCGCGCTTTGAGCTGGCTGCCCTCGAGACTCACGGTGACCCCGTTTTCATCGAGCTTCGCGCCGGTCACACGGCTGTCACAAACCAGCATCGCCCCGTGCCGCTCGGCTTCGCCAAGCAGCGTAAGCATGTACGTGTGCGAATCTATGATTCCCGTGCTGGGTGAATGAAGCGCGCCGACGCAGTGGAGCGCTGGCTCCATTTCGCGGGCCTGGCCAGCCGATAACAGCTCGAGGCCCACGCCATTCGCCGCCGCCGCGGCCTTGATGCCCGCCAGCTCCCCGAGCTGGGATTGCGTGGTCGCCACGATGAGCTTGCCGCATCGCCTGTGCGGCACTGCGTGGGTTTCGCAGTAGTCGTAGAGCCTTTCACGGCCGGCGACGCAAAGACGGGCCTTCAGCGAGCCTTTCGGATAGTAGATGCCCGCGTGGATGACTTCGCTGTTCCGCGAGCTCGTCTCCGTGCCGAAAGCCTCGGCCGCCTCCAGGATGCAGGTGTCACGCCCGGCGCGGGCGACCGCGCGCGCCACGGCCAGGCCGACGGCACCTGCACCGATCACAACAACATCCACCGCATCCATCGGGGCCGCGATCATGAAGCCATAGTAAACTTTCGGCGCCCCATCGTGCTCCGCCCGTAGCTACCGGCCCTGACCCGACCATGCAGATTTCCGAGCTGTCGATCCACCGACCCATCTTCGCGGCCGTGATCAGCATGATGCTTCTGGTGGTCGGTCTCATCGGGCTCACGCGCCTGTGGCAGGGCATTCGTGAGCTGCCGGACGTGAACCCGCCGGTGGTCTCCATCGAGACGCGATATCGGGGCGCCTCGCCCCAGATCATCGAAACGAAGGTCACGCAGCCCATCGAGGACCGCATCGCCGGCATCGAGCACATCGACAAGCTGCGCTCTTCCAGTTCCGACGAGCGTTCGCAGATTTCGGTGGAGTTCGACCTGGACCGGGATATCGACGAGGCCGCGAACGACATCCGGGACCGCGTCGGGCGCGTCGTCAGCACGCTGCCGGAAGAGGCGGATCCGCCGGAGATCACCAAGGCGGACGCGAACTCCGAGCCCATCATCTTCGTGGCCCTGTCCAGCGACCAGCTCAACAGCCTGGAGCTCACCGACTACGCGGAACGTTACGTGGTGGACCGTTTCGCGGCGCTCCCTGGTGTAGCCCGCGTGCGGCTCAGTGGAGACCGGCGCTACGCAATGCGGCTTTGGCTCGATCGCACAGCC
>JBDTUL010000800.1:0-2910 GCA_040007735.1 Gammaproteobacteria bacterium
CGCGCGAGCTCATTGTTCGACACTTCCGCCAGATCGTCGTCTGGCCGCTGCAGCTCATGCCGCTGCGTCCCGGCGAGCAGGTGCAGCGTCACTGGGAGGCGCTCCAGGCCATCAAATCTCAGAATCACTGGCGGGAAGTCGTCGACGAGTTCATCGACCCGTCGGACTTCCAGGAGCGTCACTACAAGGAATTCGTCACATTCCTGCCGTATGTGCAGCGTTTCCTCTACGGCTCGACGGCCGGCCAGGAATCCGCGACGGCCAAGGCCACGGGCACCATGCGAGTGTTCCGCCGCGACGATGTGGCCCGCGTGCGCATCGTGTTCGCCCCCGGCGAAGAACCTACGCTTTTCGATGTGGCGCACGTCGACCTCTACTTCTTCCTCGATGCCGACATTGCCATCCTCGCCTTCGAGATGTGCACCAACGACATCAGCCTGGATCGCGCGCAGGACACGCTGTTTCGCTTCGGGCGAGCGTATCCGGCGTACTGGGAGCGCAACGGCAACGCCGGCAACTGCCCGTACTCCGTCGAGTGGTTGGGAAAGAACGATGAAGTGCTCGCCGCGTCCGACTTTGCGGCTCGCGCCAAATACCTGGCCTTCGTCGCGCGCTATCGCACGGCGTGTCTTGCGAATCATTGGGACTACCTGCTGCAGCCGCTGATGCTGGAATACCCGGGGCAAACGGGCCGGCTTCGCTATCGGCTGCTCGAATACAACCGCATGCCGTTCATGTCGTTCATCGCGGTGGACGACCCGACCGAGCTTACGCGCGCGGACTTCGTGCGCATCGGCATGGTCACGCGCCCCGGCGAGCCGGACACGCTGCCGTATTCGTCATCGACGCTCGCCGATTTCGAGCGCGACTATTGCGATGACCGGTTCTGGGGGCGCTCGGGCGAACGGTTCTCGGGCGACACGCGCATCATCGTCACCGGCCACACGTTTGCCATCGTGGGCCGGCACGACGACTATTTCTTTTCGGGCTCCGCCACCGGCCTGCTCGGCCAGTTCCGGCACCAGTACTTCCTGCTGTTCCTGATCGCGCACTTCCACAAGGCTGCGCTCGTCTCTATTTCGGACGAGCTGGCGGTGGCGATGAACAAGCTCACCGTCGGCGAGACCGAGTCGGTGAAGAACTTCAAGCGCACCATCCGGCAGATGATGGAAGTGTTCCTGCGCTTCACGCATCGCTACTGGTTTCACGAAGTTTCAAACCAGGCCATCGCGCGCAGCGTCTATGGAAGGCTCAGCAAGTACCTCGGCAACGAGGAGCTGTACGCCGAGGTGCGGAACGAAGTGACGGACATGAACAGCTACCTCGATTCAGACAGCGCCCGGCGCCAGGCCAACACCGTGTTGCGGCTGACGGTGGTCACCATTCTCGGCCTCATCGGCACCATTGCCTCGGGCCTGCTCGGCATGAACATCATCGACGAGACGAGTCGCCCGGCCGGCATCAGGCTGTTCATTTTCCTGGGTTTTCTGGGCGCCACCGTGGCGCTTACGGTTGTGACCGTCGCCCATTCCAAGCGGCTCGCGGATGTCATTGATGCGCTGTCGGATTCCCGGCTGCGGTGGGGGGAGAAATGGCAGTCCATGCGGCGTGCATGGAAGAGCGCCCCGTGACGTGTGCGGGCGGGCGGAGTAAGCTCGTCCGCGTCATGGACGGTCCTCGTATTTTCTCGCGAGCCCTTATGGTCGCGGTGTCGGTCGCCGCGGTGTCTGTGCTTGCGGCTGCCCCGCAGGGCGCGTACTGCCCCTCGGCGGCGAAGAGCGCTGTACGCGTGGCCGGCGAAGGCAAACAGCCCGAAAACCGCGGCACCCGCGATCGCTGCAAGCGAACCGACAATTCCCGCACCACTGCGCCCAAAGGCTGTCCGGATGGGGGCGAGCGCCTTCCTCAGGACAAGCGCTCGCCGCTCGACGAAGCACCGCCGCTGTCTCCGCTGGTCGCCTGAATCGGCCACAACTCTTCGCTGAAATGCCCCGATTGCGCCCTTAGTGCGCACGGCGCACCGCTCAAAGTGATCCGCAGGTGGGAACGAAGTGTTCCCACCAGTCGATACTAAGCGGAGAAATCATCATGAGCGTCTGGAATACCAAGCTGCGTGGGCCGGCTCTTGGGCTCACTCTCGTCACGGCCTGCGTCATTGCCGCTCCCCTGCAGGCGGCGGAACAGGCGAAGGCCTCAAAGCAGGAAAGCATTGGAGTGTTCAGCGGGTTCGCCATTGGCGCGGCAGCGGGCGGCCCGATCGGTGCGGTGATCGGTGCCACGGCCGGCGCGCTGCTGGGCGATCGCTACCACAAGCAGGCCGTCGACAAGGCTTCACTGGCGGTGGACCTGTCTCGCAGCGAAGCCGCGCGCGGCAAGCTGCAGGGCGATCTCGCCCAGATGCAGGCGCAGGGCGAACAGTTGGGCCAGGCGCTCGACCGGACCCGCGACCTCGAGACCGCAGTGGGCTTTCGAACGGGCGAAGACAAGCTGTCTGAGGATGACGAGGCGCGGCTGAAGAAAATCGGTTCGCTCGCGGGCGCTCTGGGTTCTGTGACTGTGCGGGTGTCGGGCTATGCGGATCCGCGCGGCTCGCAGTCTCTGAATGCCGCGCTCTCCGAGCGGCGTGCCGACGCGGTGGCTCATGTGCTTGCCGAAGCGGGTGTCGATGCCAGCCGGCTGGTCGTGGAGTCCCACGGCGAGCAGGACTCGAAGACGGCCGAAGGTGACCTGGACGGTTACGCGTTCGATAGACGCGTGACGGTGCGGATCGAGCAGGGAAAGGGGAAGGCCGCAGTGGCCAGCCGCAATTGAAACGATGAAGGGAAACTCGTCTTAGCCAGCCGCAATTGAAACGTTGAAAGGAAACTCGTCTTAGCCAGCCGCAATTGAAACGCTGAAAGGAAACTCGTC
>JBDTUL010000801.1:0-2904 GCA_040007735.1 Gammaproteobacteria bacterium
CGGGCAGCATGGGCACCATGGGCTTCGGCCTGCCGGCCGCCGTCGGCGCGCAGATTGCGCATCCGGATCGTCTCGTCATCGATATCGACGGCGATTCGAGCATTCGCATGAATATCGGCGAGCTCGAGACGGTCACAACGTACGATCTGCCGGTGAAGGTGCTGGTGCTGAACAACTTCGGCGACGGCATGGTGAAGCAGTGGCAGAAGCTCTTCTTCAAGGGCCGCCTGTCCGCCAGCGACCGCTCGCTCCACAAGAAAGATTTCGTGAAGGCCGCGCAGGCCGACGGCTTCAAGTACGCCGTGCGGCTGGATCGTAAGGAAGACGTGCCGCGAGTGATCGCCGAGTTCATCAACTTCGCAGGGCCCGCCTTCCTCGAAGTGCTCATCGACCGGGATGCGGGTGTGTATCCGATGGTCGGGCCGGGCCAGAGCTATGAAGAGATGATCACGGGCGATTTCATCCCGTCGCGGCACAAGGTCGACATCAAGACGCCCGGTCCGTCGGAGATGTTCTAGTGAAGTACCTGCACACGATGGTCCGCGTGACGGACCTCGATGCGTCATTGCGCTTTTATTGTGATGCCCTGGGCCTGCGCGAGCTGTCGCGCAAGGAAAGCGAGAAGGGCCGCTTCACTCTCGTATTCCTGGCCGCGCCCGGCGATGACAGTGCGCAAGTCGAGCTCACCCACAATTGGGATCCGGAAAGCTATTCCGGCGGCCGTAACTTCGGGCACCTGGCGTACGCGGTGGATGACATCTACGCCACCTGCCAGCGGCTCAAAGATCACGGCGTCACGATCAATCGCCCGCCCCGCGACGGTCACATGGCCTTTGTACGCTCGCCGGACAACATCTCGGTGGAGCTGCTGCAGAAGGGTGGCGCGCTCGCTCCGGCGGAACCCTGGAAGTCTCTGCCCAACATTGGGCAGTGGTGAACGCGGAAGCGTCACCCGGGAAAGCTCCGCCGCACTCCACTCGCCTCAAGGGCATCTTCGCGATGCTCATTGCGGTCGGCGCGTTCGCGTCGATGGATACGATGCTGAAGGTGCTCTCGCATCGCTATCCGCCGCTGCAGCTCGCCTCGCTCCGCGCCGCCGCCTCCATTCCTTTCCTGGTGATACCGGCGCTCCTCATGGGGCGCCTCGCTACTCTCAAGCCGGTGCGCCTGGGCTGGCATCTGTTGCGCGGCCTGCTCGGTGTGCTGCTCTTCGGTGCGTTCGTCTATGCGGTTCGTGTGCTGTCACTTGCGGATACGTACGCGATCTATCTTTCGGCACCACTCCTCATCACTGCCTTGTCCGTGCCGCTGCTCAAAGAGCACGTGGGGTGGCGGCGTTGGATTGCCATCGGCGTTGGCCTCTGTGGTGTGCTGGTCATGTTGCGGCCGAGCGGTTCGAATCTGATGACGCTGGGCGCGGTGGCCGCATTGATTGCTGCCGTCGCGTATTCGTTCAGCGCCATCACCCTGCGCATGCTCACTCGAACGGAGAGCACCTCGAGCGTCGTGCTCTGGCCGTTCGTCGTCATGATGGTGGTATCAGCACTATTGAGCGCGCGCGAATGGGTGACCATCCTGCCGAACCATTGGTTATGGTTTGCGGGTATCGGCGCAGTAGGTGCTCTCGCATCTCGCATGCTCACGGAAGCGTTCCGCGCGGCGCCGCCGTCCGTCGTTGCGCCGTTCGAATACTCCGCGCTGCTGTGGGGAGTGGCAATCGACTGGGTAGTATGGAACGTGCTGCCGTCGAGCCGGGTGCTGGCCGGTGGCGCACTCGTCATTGCGAGCGGGCTCTACATCATCTGGCGCGAACGGCAATTGCACCTGGCGCACATCGCTGCGGTGGTCGGCGGCAGCGGGGCGGCGGCGCTGTAGAAGTCTATTGCTGCGAGATCTCTATCTTCCCTTCGCGCTCACCTGCGCGAAGTCGCGTGGTCGGCAGCACTGCTGACAGAGCTTCGGACGGCGCGAGGTCGCCCATCGAGCCACTCAGCACAGCCTGTTCTGCGATCTCTTCGCTTTTCGGATTCGCGAACACGACTTCGCGTCCCAGCTCGCGTCCCACCCAGGTGAGCAATTCGCGCACGGGTCGCCCGTTGATTTCGAACGGCGGTGCGGCGCTCGATGCCCAGCTCCACTCTGCGTCGGTGGGAGCAATGGCGCCGCGCTCGATGTCGCCGGAGCCTGCGATGAGGAGTTGCTCCCCGACGTGCGCGGTCTGAGGCGCACCGTGTTCGGGTAGCAGATCAACGCGGCCTTCACGCACGCGGATGCGCGTTCCGTCTTTCACGATGCGCGCTTCGTACTGAGTGCCCACGTGCCAGATGACGCCAGCCGGCGTGCCGACGCGTAGAGCGTTGGAAGCGGCCGGCTCCGTTCCCGAGTCGATATAGACCGCGCCCGAGCGCACGTCGATGCGCCCGACATTCACGAACGCGATGCTCGTGTCGTGATCGAGCCGCAGCGACACACCATCCTGCAACTTCAGGGCGATGAGACCCGACGCGCCAGTGGAGAGCGTCTGCCCGGCGTGCAATTGCGACACCGCATTTACCGCCTGGGACTGCCCCCACATGCCGCCGTGACTTTCGACTGCACCCACTACCCGGCTGACGCTCGCGACCACAACGCCAGGCGTGGCGAAATAGGATTGGCCCATCCAGAGGGCGAGGGCAGCGATAGTCACTGAGGCCGCGAGTGCGAGCCACACTTGTCGGCGACGGCCGCGCCGGGCCACGGTCGAACGCCACTCCGCGTGCACGGCTGCGCGAACCGCTTGTTTCAAGTCTTCAGAAGGCTCCGAGCGCCGGCCTGCCGAGCGCAGCACGCGCGCAATGCCTGATTCTTCTTCAGGCCGTTCCCGGTGCGCGCCGTCGCCAGGCGATGCGCGGTCGTTTCGGTCAG
>JBDTUL010000802.1:0-2896 GCA_040007735.1 Gammaproteobacteria bacterium
AAGGATGGCGAACGACCGAGGTGCCACCACGCAAGCAGCGCTCCGAGTGCGGTGACGATGAGAAGGGAGGCCGCGAGCCGAGCCACAGGCAGCCGGAGCCACCGCCCACGCTGTGATGCCGCTGGCCGCTCCGACGGCACGTGATCCGCTCTGAATGGGACTACGTTTTGCTCACCGATGTCGGCGTTAGCTAAATCCCCTGGCATTCCAAGATGTGCGGCATCCGCCCACAACTTTGCGATCTCGAGATACGCGCCCACATGCGCGGGAGAGGCGCGCAGCCACTCGGCGAATAAGGCGCGCCGTTCCTCCGTCACGACGGGCTCGCGCATGTCGACCAGCCAGGCGGCCGCCTCGTCGATGATTTGTGGGGGCGTGCGATTCGGACCGTGGCTCATGCTCTACACTCCCTGAAGGCACTTGCGACAATGGGCCAGCGACTGGGCCAGATACTTCTTCACCATGTTGGTCGAGACACCCAGCCGGGCCCCGATCTCCTTGTACGTCAGGCCGTCACGCCGGTGCCAGATGAGCGTCGCGCGCGCCTTGGGCGATAACTGGGCGAGCGTCTGCTCGAGGCGTTGCAGGCGGTCCGCGCAAACCGCGGCGTCTTCGGGAAGTGCGGTCGCGAACAGTTCCACGTCCGCCGGCAGGTCCTCGAGAGGCGCGTCATCCAGCGTGATATGAGGCGGCCGATTCGAGCGCTTGAGACGGTGCTCGCGCGCAAGGTTGGCCGCGATCGTGAAGAGATAGGCTTCCGGGCAGCGTATCAGGTCTGGCCGCTCTAGCCGCAGCACCCGCAGGTACACCTCCTGAACGAGGTCGGGCGCCTCCATCGCATCCGGCAGTCGCGAGACGAAGAACTTCATGAGCGGCCGGCCGTGCAGGCTGACCACCGAGTTCAGGAACTGATCTCTCCAACTTCGCTTCATCGAATAGACGCACTACGGGTGCGACAAACGCACCTCTGGTGGACAGTAAGAGCGGTACGCCGCAAAAGTGGGTACCGCGGGATACCACTTTTCTCGAATTCGATTCAAGCAGGGAAAGCCGCTTCGCGGGTCGGGGGGCGCTGCTGAGCGCTCAGGAGCGCTGGATAACCCCCCTCAACTCGATTGTCGGCACAGAGCGGGCTCGTTCGTCTTCAGGGTCACCAGCGAAATTCAACGAGGGGATATTCATGAAGCAGACATTCTCGGGCCGCGGAGACAGCGGCGGGGAGCTGATCCTCACCACATTCGATTGGGTTCCCGAGCCGCCGAGGGGCTATGTGCGTGACCTGCGGGTGCGTTGGGCACTGGAAGAAGCCGGGCTGCCCTATCACGTCAAGGGCGTGCCATTTGGCGATCGGAAGGCTGCGCATTTTGCGCACCAACCCTTCGGCCAGGTGCCGTGGTTGACCGATGGCGACATCTCGATCTTCGAGAGCGGCGCGATCCTGCTTCATCTGGGCGAGCGGAGTCACGCGCTGATTCCTGCCGATCCGCGCGGTCGTAGCGACGCTATCGAATGGCTGTTCGCAGCGCTCAATTCGGTTGAGATGGCGAGCCTCCCCTGGTCGATATTCCAGTTCTCGGGCAACCAGGGTGATACGCCGGGGTGGAAGCTTCTGGACGAGTTCCTCAAGGCCCGGCTCAAGCACCTGGAGCCTGTGTTGGGAGAACGCGAATGGTTGGCCGGCAATTTCTCGGTCGCCGACATACTCATGTCAGATGTGCTGCGCCTTGTGGATCGGTTCGGTGGGCTGGTGGACTCTCCCGCCTGTCGTGACTATGTCGCTCGCGCCACGGCGCGCCCGTCATTCGTGAAGGCACACGCGGACCAGATAGCGCATTTTTCTGCGGCAGACTGAGCAGGCAACTCCTTATTCCACGACGGACCAGCATCAGTGGTCGCAGACGTTCGATCTGTTGTAACGAACAGCATTGCCGATTCCGATGCGCTATTCGCCCGCGGGGCGCTTGCCCGCGGCGATCGTGCGGGCGCGCGGGCAATGATCGAGCGTCAGTTTCAGGATATGCCGCGACTCATTCAGCCATTCAGCCAATGTTTCGGGCCCTCACCGATTCCACTTTCAACGAGCGCGACAGGCAGCAGGCGCTCTCACTCATCGACGAAGTACTGGCGCAAACACGGATTCCCGCGGCACTGCCGGGCGACGCAGGGTGGGGAGTTTGAATGTCGTTGAGTCGCAAGCGCCTGAGAATTGGCACGTATTTTGTTGGCGGACAGAGAGGGATTCGAACCCTCGAAGGGCTTTTGACCCGACGGAGGGGTCTTAGGAATCAGCATGTTACTGATTTATCTGAAATCCCATCCCCTCCAGTCCCTCTAAATCCCCAGCGCTGGCAGTAGGGCTGGCAGTAGACCACCGATATCGACGGGCGCTCCGTCCTTTCAGGATCCGAAGGGTGGGCGCCCTCGGACTGCAACTGGGCGCAAATCGCACCGACTTATAGATTTCCGGCTTCTCGATTCTAGGTAAGCGTCCGGTCGAGTGCGTTGACGATCAGCTCTCTGTATCGACGGTTCTGCGATTGGTCTTTCGCCAGGCTCGCGGCTCGGTGCGGTTAAAGCGTTCTTCCGCTTCCTTGAGTATCGCCTGCCAGGAAGCCTCGATCAGGTCTGTCGCATCAAGGCAATCCCGATCAAAAAGACGCGACTGGCGGCGGATTCGACGAAGTGTTTCAGCAGATATTACTCCGAGATAAAGAGAAACCACGGTGTTATAAGGAGAAGAACGTGTTGACGCTCTTCAGCCCGCTCGGCGTTCCGGCCTCGGCTTTAGGCGCCACGCTGGTGCCGAGCCTCGATAGCTTCGGCGCGCTGAGGGGAGCCCACGCTCATGAGTCCGCCAAGGCGGTTCAGAGCGTCTTGGACCCAGAGACAGAGTACA
>JBDTUL010000803.1:0-2889 GCA_040007735.1 Gammaproteobacteria bacterium
GGGCTAAAGATAGGGCCAATGGCGGACAGGGTCCGCCTAGTCGGCGAGCCGCCGGTCCAAATCAATCCCCGCAATCTCATAACCCTTCCGAAAATCTCGTATATGCCTCGCCATCCAGGTGCGCGCGGCATCCGCGTCCCGCTCGCGAATCGCATCGGTAATGCGCCGTTCAGCAGCGGTGATGCGCGCCCGCGCCTGCGGCACCTTATCCATCATGGCGCGCAGCGAAGGCTCGAGAAGCTGCAGCAGCGGCTCGTGCCCGATCATCAGAATGCGATTGTGAGCCGACGCGCCAACGATGCGAATGAACTCAGCGGCATGAAATGCTGCGCGCTCCGTTAGCGCGTTGTCGGTGGCGAAGTCGCCGGCCGCCCCGGCGATGCGTGCCAGGTCCTCATCGGTGCGCCGGCGGGCAGCTGTTTCAGCAATAGGCGGCTCGAGAATCGTGAGCGCTTCCCAAACATCCAGATAAGTGACGTCGTGGAGTACCAGCGCGCGGCTGACACCCTCGGCGATGTGGTCGTCCTCAGGCCGCGTGACGACGAGAAGCTTGGAGCCCCGGCGCCGCGCGAGCAGCCCATTGCTCTGAAGCTCGCGCACCGCCTCGCGAACCGTGGAGCGATTCACTCCGAACTGCCGCGCCAGCTCAGTTTCGGACGGCAGCCTGTCCCCATCCTGCAGCCGGCGATCCAGGATGCGCTCGAGCAGGGCGGTGGCGACCTTGCGATAGGCCGGCTCCGTGCGAATCTGCTCGAACTCGGCACTGCTCATGCGGCGGCGTCGAACAATTCGCGACCGATCAGGATGCGGCGGATTTCCTGGGTGCCCGCACCAATCTCATACAACTTGGCGTCGCGGAGCAGCCGGCCCGCCGGGTAGTCGTTGATATACCCATTGCCGCCCAGGGCCTGGATGGCCTCCAGGGCGAGGCGCGTGGCGCGGTCCGCCGCGAACAGGATGCAGGACGCGGCGTCACGCCGGCCGACGCGCTTTTCGTCACAGGCCCGGGCAACGGAATAAACGTAGGCGCGGCTCGCGCTGAAGTCCGAATACATGTCCGCGATTTTTGCCTGCATGAGCTGGAAACTGCCGATGGGTTTGTCGAACTGCTTGCGTTCCCGAACATACGGCAACACGAGGTCGAGCGCAGCGGCCATTAGCCCTAGTGGGCCCCCGGCCAGCACCACGCGCTCGTAGTCCAGGCCGCTCATCAGCACGCGCACCCCGTCGTTTTCGCGGCCCAGTATATTCGCGGCGGGCACCACGCAGTTCTCGAATACCAGTTCGCAGGTGCTGGAGCCGCGCATGCCGAGCTTGTCCAGCTTCTGCGCGGTGGTGAACCCTGCGAAGCCGCGTTCTACGATGAAGGCGGTGATGCCGCGCGAGCCGGATGCGGGATCGGTCTTCGCATAGACCACCAGCGTGTCCGCATCCGGGCCGTTGGTGATCCACATCTTGCGGCCCGTCAGTACATACGAATCGCCCCGTTTCTCGGCGCGAAGCTGCATGGAGACGACATCCGAGCCGGACCCGGGTTCGGACATGGCCAGCGCCCCGACGTGCTCACCGGTGAGCAGGCGCGGCAGATACTTTTCACGCTGCGCATCCGTGCCGTTAAGCTGAATCTGGTTCACGCAGAGATTGGAATGCGCGCCATAACTCAGCCCCACGGCACCCGAGGCCCGCGAGATTTCCTCCATGACGACCACATGGGCGAGATACCCCAGCCCGACGCCGCCCCATTGCTCCGGCACGGTAATGCCGAGCAGGCCTTGCGCGCCGAGTTTTGGCCAAAGCGCACGCGGAAACACATTGGAGCGATCCATTTCATCCGCCAGCGGCGCGATCTCGCTGGCCGCAAAACGGCGTACTTCACGGCGAATCTCGTCGAGGGTCTCGCCGAGGCCGAAATCGAATTCCCACGCACCGGGGCCGGACATGGCTTGCCAACCTTTCAGTTATGATCGTACGATTGTCGGACAATACTACTGGCAGGGCAAGGGCTGGTTGGAGCTCTTCTCCCAGCCGCCCGGCGATTGAGGGCCTACTTGGCTGTTGCTTAAGAAGCCGGGCGGCTGAGACCAGTGAAGAGCACCCAATTTTTTCCGGACGGCTGGAGAAAGCCTTTTCGTAGAGCGGCTTAGCGAGCATTTATCCTTATGTTCAACAAATTACTGATAGCCAATCGAGGCGAAATCGCCTGCCGCATCTCCCGTACCGCCCATCGCCTGGGCGTAAAGGTGGCGGCCGTGTATTCCGATGTCGATGCTGGGGCCCGCCACGTGCGCCTCGCCGACGAGGCCTGGGTCATCGGCGCCGGAGCCGCCTCCGAGAGCTATCTCAACATCGACCGCATCGTTCGCGCCGCCAGGGATGCGCATGCGGATGCCGTGCATCCCGGCTACGGGTTCCTCTCTGAAAATGCCGCTTTCGCAGCGGCCTGCGAAAGCGCAGGCATCGCGTTCGTAGGGCCGCCCGCGTCAGCCATCGAGGCCATGGGTTCGAAGAGCGCTGCCAAAGCGCGCATGCAGAAGGCGGGCGTTCCCACGCTCCCCGGTTATCACGGCGACGAACAGAGTGCGGATGCGCTGGAGCGCCAGGCGCTCGCGCTTGGGTTTCCGCTCATCATCAAGCCCAGTGGTGGCGGTGGCGGCAAGGGCATGCACATCGTCAATGAGGCGGGCGAGCTGCGCGCCGGAATTGCCACCGCGAAGCGCCTCGCCGCGGCGGCATTCAAAGACGATCGGCTGCTGCTCGAACGCTATCTGCCCGCGCCCCGGCACGTGGAAGTGCAGATCTTTGCAGACAAGCACGGTGGCCTCGTGCACCTGTTCGATCGAGACTGCTCCGTGCAACGGCGGCACCAGAAGCTCATCGAAGAGGCTCCCG
>JBDTUL010000804.1:0-2884 GCA_040007735.1 Gammaproteobacteria bacterium
ACGTGACGCTGACAGAGGATGAAAAGGTTTTGGCCCATGCGTTGGGGCGGCGTGTGGCCGACCTGGCAATGCGGCTACAGCGAGATAGCCTTGGGTGATGTTGCTGGGTGATAGTCCTGGCTGATAACTAACTCTTCAGCCGCCCGGCGATCGAGGGCTCTGGCGCCTTCGGATAGAAGAGCCCTCAATCGCCAGGCGGCTGGGAGCAAAACTTCCTCAATCGCCGGGCGGTTGGGAGAGCACGCTGCGAATAAATGGAATGGTGAGTCGCCGCTGCGCAACCAGCGCCGCCTCATCCAAAGTATCCAGCAACTCATAAAGCGTTCGCATATCGCGCGGAAACCTGCGCAGAAGCCAGCGCGCCGTGTCGTCCGGCAACTCGAAGCCGCGAATATGCGCCCGCAGTTTGAGGGCTTCCTGCTGTTCGGCTTCATCGAGCCCGCGAAGCTGGAACACCTGGCTCGCGGAAAGGCGCGAACCGAGGTCCGGCAACGTCCATTTCAATAAAGCAGGCGGCGACGGGGCTGCGGCGATCAACCGCGCACCGCGCTCTTCCAGCTCTCGAAGCAGGCTGAAAAGCGCGCGCTCCCATTCGTTGTTGCCTATGACCGTGTCGACATCATCGAGACACACGCAGTCGAGCTGAGGGGCGCCTTCGAGCACGCCGGTTCCGAGCGAGCCGAGCTCGGCCAGTGGAAAATATCCGGCCCGCAGCGTTTCGCTCGCCTGCACACAAACGGCCTGCAACAGATGGCTCTTGCCGGACCCCTGAGCTCCGCACAACCAGACTGTTCCTGCGGCTTCGCCACGCGCGAGTCGAACGAGTTGCTCCACCGCCTGGCCGTTACGCCCAGGCAGGAATGTTGCGAACACCGCACGATCCGGAATGCGAACGCTGAGAGGAAGCTGGCGCACGAGCCGGCGCCTTACCTAACGCCTGCCCACGCCGCCGTTGCGAGGAGCCACCGCAGGGACCACCGGACCCGGCGGCAGATCCCACGCGCGGCGCGTGAAGGCATACAGATAGTCACAGCCCGAGAGCACGGTAGTGATGAAGGTGATGACTGCGAGCGCGTCGAGCATCTCCTCAGGCAACACGCCGAAGGCCGCGCGCACCATCACGCCCAGCAGATAACCCAACTGGAACAACGTATTGATCTTGCTGATGATGGTGGGCCGGCCGCGCAACGGACCGAACCACAGTCGGAAGATGATTGCGCCCAGCACTATCATCACATCCCGCGCAATGGCAGCAGCTGTAAGCCACCACGGCACCAGCCCGAGCCACGCCGCGGTAACGAACACCGCCACCAGCAGCATCTTGTCCGCGAGTGGATCGACGATGCGCCCGAACTCGGAGGTCCACCCGAAACGCTTCGCCAGGTAACCATCGAGGCCGTCGGAGACTGCGGCCACCATGAACAGCACCACGGCCAAGTCATACTCGGCCGCCTGCAGCGCCACGACGGTGGGCCACACCAACGCCATGCGCATTAGGCAAATGATGTTCGGGAGATGCCGCACGGAATACCGCGGCTTTCTTAGGGCTTGTACTCGTACACGAGCTGCCCATTGGCGTCGCCCGCGCGCGCAAGCCGTGCCGAGCCATTCAGGGCGCGACCCACCGCTTCAGCCCCACCGCGCACGAGAATGCTGAACGTGGCAGTGCCGCCGTTCGCCTCAGAGAGTGTGACGCGACGCGTTCCCGGAATGCCTTCCAGCAAACGCCCCACGGCAGCGTAGTCGTTGAGCGCGGTAACGCCCGCCACCTGCACGAACGTTTCGAGTTCGGCGAGCGAAGCAGAGGAATCCTGAACCCGGGCTAGAGCGTCCACAGCACCATTAACGCCTGCGTCCAATGCTCCGTTCCAGTTGTCCGTGGCGAAATTGGTCTGCAGCGTCCATTGCCACACGCCATTCAGCGCCGCGCTCTCACCTTTGCCGATGAGCACAGCGTCGCCGCCGAGGCGTTGGGCGCCCTGGAGCACCATCTCGCGGGAAAGCTCGGCGCCGTTCGCATCCACCACTGGCACTGGCGCCAGGCTGATGGGCAGGCCTCGGCTTTCGGCAGTCTTTTCCAGCTCCAGCCGGGCCGCATCTGCCGCGGCTCCGCCGAGCGGGGGATAGAAGACCACCAGCGTGAACGGCCGGTCGTTATCCCAGACGCTACGGCCTGCCGACGACACGGCCTGGGCCAGCGCTGCGCCGTCGAAAACCACCTGGGTATCGCCCCCCGCCGTGCGGCGTGAGCTCTGCACGAAGCGGGCGGCATCCGTGACCAGTGGCGCAAGCGATGGGTCACTCGCCGCCTCGCGCCGGCCAGTGGCCCGCACCAGCACCCGGCGCATGGCTTCCTGAACGGCGGGCGCGGTGGCTTCCCCTTTGACCTGCACTTCGTAGATTCGGACCGCGCGCCCTGCCCAGGCGGACAGGGGAACGAGCAACGCAAGGGTGACCCAGGCGAAAGCGACGAGGAATTGCCGGGCACGGCAGTCTGCAATGGGCGGATTGCTGGCGCTGTTGAGCATGTCGGAGTTCGTTTGTCTCGGGCGCGCGACCGTGCGCCGAGTGGTATGTCAGAATATCACAGGCCGGCTGCGTCAACGGCGCCCGCCCACCCTCCCCGACACAGGTCTGTTTCCCGCGACATGAACAAGCCAACCGGCGTTACTTACCGCGACGCAGGCGTCGACATCGACGCGGGCGATGAGCTCGTCGATCGCATCAAGCCGCTCGTCAAGCGCACTCATCGGCCGGAAGTGCTCGCCGGAATCGGCGGTTTCGGCGCACTCGTCGAGCTTCCCTCAGGCTACAAGCGCCCCGTGCTCGTCTCGGGCACAGACACTACCTCGGTGCGCCGGCGGCGCCGACGCCGCGCGCCGCG
>JBDTUL010000805.1:0-2884 GCA_040007735.1 Gammaproteobacteria bacterium
AGCCCGAGAACGCACTATCGAGAGCCGCTGCCGCCGTCGACAGCTGGAAGTCGGTCGCGCCGTTCTGCGCCGTCGCGAGCTTATCGCTTGCTGCCGTCACACCGGCCTCGGCAGAGGCAATGGCTGCGTCAGCCGCCGCAACGTCTGCCGACTTCGGCCCTTCATTGACGGCGTCGAGTTTGGCCCGGGCTGCGTTCAACGACTCCTGCGCCGCCACCTCTGATGCATGGGCCGACTCGGCGCCGTTCACGGCGTTCAAGTAGGCTCCGTTTCCGGCGATCACGCTCGACGCCAGAGTCGACTTCGTCGGCGGCGCGCCGCTGGCGTCCGAGAGTGCGGCGTTCATCGCAGCCGAATCGCCGCTCGAGATGGGCGCGGCTTGCGTGGAACAGAACGACGGCGTGTTGTCCTTCGCGCAGAACGACGCTTCGGCGCTCTTCAAAGAAGCCGTCGCTGAAATAACAGTGTTGTCGGCGCTCGTCGCACCGTTCTCTGCGGCTGTCAGCGCCGACTCCGCCGCCGCAACCGCGGACTCCGCTCCAGCCTTGTCGGCGTCAGACGGCGCGTCATTCAGCTTTTCTCGATTGGACCGCGCCGTCGCGAGCTGCGCGTTCGCCGCGCTCACGGCCTGCTGCGCCGTCGCAAGATCGGCCTGGGTCGTGCCGTCAAGCAGGTCGTCGTAGTCATTCTGCGCCTTTGTAAGTCCCGCCTGCGCAGTTGCGAGAGCCTGGTCTGCCGTCGCCAGTTCGGCTGCCGTCGCGCCACCCAGCAGGTCGTCCAGCTTGAGTTGCGCCGCTTGCTGGTTCGCGCGCGCCGTATCGACCGCGTTCGCCAGATCGTCGGACTCAAGCGAAGCGAGGACGTCCCCTTGCTTCACAATGTCGCCCACCTTGACGTTCACGGTCGCGACCTTGCCCGACGACTGGAAGATCAGGTTGCTGTTGAATTGCGCGTCGGCGATACCCGAGATGATCAGTGTCTGGTTGATCGTCGACCGCTTGACCGGAATGTCCTCGGTCGAGCGGGTGAGCGTCTCCGACGTATCACGAAAGTAGAAGAAGTACGCCGCCGCGACCGCCGCGCCGATCAGCACGGCGAGCACAAGCACCGAGACGATGCGTCCACGCCAGGGATTCTCGTCTATCGTCAGATCGTCGTCGATGTTAATCGCCGTCACCGGCCCCTCCTCAAGTCACGTCTCATATGTGTCTGTGTCACTTGCCCAGTGCGCGCAATTCGAACTCGCAGAGAGTCCGTATTGCGGTGTCTTCGTCAATTTGGCGGCCATCGGGCGAAAGCCAGTACATGTGCGCCGCCGCCAGCAAGCCCGAAACCACTCGCACGTCGCCCGGAGCGAACTCGCCGGACGCCATACCCGCCGCGACGATGCGTTCGATCGCGCTCCCCAGCAACACCGGCAGCGAATGCTCGTGCCCGGCGCGCTCCATGCTGAGCGGGCGGCGGGTCGCCATCTTCCGTGTCGCGACCTCCCACATCAGCGTCAGAAGGTCGCGGTTGCGGCGAACTCCCCGGATGAACCCGCCGCTGAGGTCCGCGAGTGCTTCCGCCGCCGTGCTCCCGTCGGCGGTTGCGCTCGTCAGCAGGGCGTCGAACTCCGCGCGGCCGACGTCGAGAACAGCCTCGAGCACCGCTTCCTTATCGTGGAAATAGCTGTAAAACGTGCCAAAACCCAGGTCGGCGGCATCGGCGATGTCAGCGATCGTGGTCGCCTCAAATCCTCGCTCAGCGAAGAGCGTGCGGGCGGCTACGACGAGCGCATCCTGATTCCGCAGGCGCCGCCGTTCAGAGCGGGAAGATGATGTGACTATCAATGTTGATTCGGGCATCGGGTCATAACGTACACCTTCCCCACCCTTAGGTCTTGTCAAAGTTGTTACGACACGCAGATACGTCAAGAACAACGCATCGCCTCCATCGCCCGCCCGCTCGCCAGATTCGGACCCCTTAAGGATTCCACCTAGGGGCCGACACTCTAAGTGTGCCCGGCATCGGGGAATGCTGTGCCACGCCGCGTTCAGGTGGGGGAGGGTCGATGCGCCTAAAGATCGCGCTTGGAGCAGTCGTAATGGCCGCGTTGGTCGTTGCGCCGCTCGGCATCGAACGCTATCAGTCAGCCGATGCGGCATCCGTGCCGCAAAGTCAGTCGCCAGAGACCTCGCGTGTTGAGAGCGAGCGCACAGGCGATGTCGTCGTGAAGTTCAAGCCGAGCGCCACGCTCGGGGACGTTGGCGACGCGCTCACCCAGTCCGAAACGGACGTCAAGGCGAGCACCTCTGGATCCAAACTCGTCCTGGTTAGCCCGAAGCCCGGACAGACGACCGATGAAGCGCTGGCACAGCTTCGAGCAAACGGCGACATCGAGTTCGCCGACATCGATCACGTCGTGTCGATCGACCAGGTGCCGACTGATCCGATGTACGCGACCTACCAGTGGAGCATGCCGGCGATCGGCATGCCCGCGGCGTGGGACATCACCACCGGTAGCGCTTCGGTCATCGTGGCCGTTATCGACACTGGTGTCGACTCGGCGCATCCAGACCTCGCCGGGAAGATCACGAGCGGCGCAAACGCCGGCTACAACTTCGTATCTAACACCACGAACACCGCAGACGACCAGTCCCACGGGACCTTCGTCGCCAGCATCGTCGCAGCCAACACCAACAACGGCCAGGGCGGCGCCGGCGTCTGCTGGTCGTGCAAGATCATGCCGGTCAAGGTGCTCGACTCGTCCGGAAGCGGCAGCTCATTCAACGTCGCGCAGGGCATCGACTGGGCAGTCTCGCACGGCGCGAAAGTCATAAACCTCAGCCTAGGCTCGGGGTCGTCCGACGCGAGCCTGCAGACGTCGGTGACGAACGCATGG
>JBDTUL010000806.1:0-2882 GCA_040007735.1 Gammaproteobacteria bacterium
CGATGCATTCCGCGAGCAGCAGACCGCGGGCGTCCTCAAGAACCCCGACCCTCGCGCATGACCGTAGGTGTGGTGGGCGCCGGCCAGCTCGGCCGCATGCTGGCATTGGCGGGCTATCCACTGGGGCTGGATTTCCTGTTCCTCGACCCCGCAAGTGAAGCGCCTGCCGGCCAGGTATCCCCGCAAATCTGCGGCGCGTTCACGGATGGCAGGCTCCTCGCGCAACTCGCTCGCAAGACCGAAGTGTTGACGTTCGACTGGGAGAACATCTCGGTCGCGGCGCTGCGCGATCTGCCCAAAGGCACCCGCATCTGTCCCCCGATCAACGCGCTGGCCGCCGCGCAGGACCGGGTGAAAGAGAAGCAATTATTCGAACGCCTCAGCATTCCGACCACGCGCTGGCGAGCCGTCGAGTCGACCGCGCAGCTGGCGCGGGCGGTAGCGGAAATCGGGCTTCCCGGTGTACTGAAGACGCGGCGATTGGGCTACGACGGCAAGGGCCAGCGCGTGCTGCGGCAGCCGGCGGACGTCCAGTGCGCCTGGGATGCACTGGGCAACGCGCCCCTGCTCTATGAAGAGCTGGTGCCGTTCGACTACGAAGTGTCGATCATCGGCGCGCGCAGCACGCGCGGCGAAATCGTCATCTACCCGCTCAACGGCAACGTGCATGGCGAGGGCATTCTGCGGCTCACGCGTGCGCCGTACGGGCCGGCCGCACTGCAGAGGCTCGCGGCGCGCTACCTGCGCAAGGCCTTAAGCCATTTCAAGTACACCGGCATTCTCACCATCGAATTCTTCGTCCGGCGCGGCCGGCTGATCGCCAACGAGATGGCGCCTCGTGTCCACAATTCCGGCCACTGGACGATCGAGGGCGCCGAGACCAGCCAGTTCGAGAATCACCTGCGCGCGATTCTCGGAATGCCACTTGGATCAACCCGTGCGCGTGGGCATTGCGCCATGATCAATCTGATCGGGAAAATGCCCGTACGGGACGAACTGCTGGCCATGGACGGGTTGCACCTCCACGACTACGGCAAGGCCCCCCGCCCCGGCCGCAAGCTGGGTCACTTGACGCTGGTAGAGCGCTCGGCCACGGCCCGCGATCGCCGGGCACAGCGGTTGCTTAGCGGGTTGGCCCCCGGCACACGCATCCCGTAAGATCGGGTGCCCCAAAAACTGGCGCACTACCGCGTCGTTCTCATAAAAAGTTCGACGCCGCCGCACCATGTATCTCGACCTGTTCAAACTCAAAGAACTGCCGTTCCGGCTCAGCCCGGACCCGCAATTCCTCTACTTGAGCAAACAGCACGCCCGCGCCAAGGCGTACATGGAATCGACCATCTGGTTCACCGACGGCTTCGTCGTGATCACGGGTGAGATCGGCTCGGGCAAGACCACGCTCATCGAATCCTTCCTGAAGGAAATTCAGGCGGACGTGGTGGTCGCCCAGATCAACCAGACGCAGGTCTCCGCGGTGGATTTCCTGCAGGCGGTGCTGGTGCAGTTCGGCTTCTCGCCCTTCAAGATGAAGAAGGCGGAGCTGATCGCCACGCTGAACAACTTTCTCATCGAGCAGTACGGCGCCGGGCGCAAGGTGCTGCTCATCGTGGACGAGGCGCAGAACCTCTCCCTGCGGGTGCTCGAAGAAATCCGCATGCTCTCCGGCGTCGAGACCACCAAGGAAAAGGTGCTCCGGATCATTCTCGCCGGCCAGCCGGAGCTCAACGAGAAGCTCGACGCGCCGGAGCTCATCCAGCTCGCGCAGCGCATTCGGCTTCGCTTTCACTTGCAGATGCTCTCGGCTGCCGAGATGCGCGCGTACATCCAGCATCGGCTGGAAGTCGCTGGCGCGGGCGACCGGCAGATCTTCTCGGAAGACACCTTCAATGAAATTTTCCGCTACACCGGTGGTGTGCCGCGCCTAGTCAACACGCTGTGCGACACGGCACTCATATCTGCCTTCGCGGCCAGCCGGGATTGTGTAACGCTCGGCGACATCGCCGGCGCAATCGACGAACTGCAGTGGGTGGAATTCTCGGCGCGCGTGCAGATGCAGACGCAGGCGCGCATCAACGCGGAAGGGTTCGGCGCCACCGCAACCAGCGTGATGGGTGGGCCGCAAGGCGGCGGTCAGTTAGAGTCCGGTGGTGCGCAGGCTGTAGGCCGCATCCTGGTGGCGACGGATGGCCGCACCGTGCAGGAACTTCCGCTGAAGGTGGGCCGCATCATCGTCGGCCGCACCACCGATAACGATGTGCAGATCGACAGCCGCTTCGTCAGCCGCCATCACTGCCAGGTCATCACCACGCCGCATGCGTGCGTCATCGAAGACCTGAACAGCACGAATGGCATCTACGTGAAATCGAAGCGCGTGCGTCGTCACTATCTGAACGATGGCGACGTGGTGCTGATCGGCAAGCATGAGCTCATCTACATTGATGAACGCCTGCCGCGTGTGCGCGCCCCGTTCACGGACACGCTGCCGGACGTGGGCCCGTCCGAAATGCCGATCGGCGAAGAAACCTAGTCGTCTTTTTTGGGCGGCAGCGAGGCATCGCTGTTGAAGTAGTTGTCGGCCTGCATCTGCCGATAGTCCCGTCGGCGCAGCAGCACCACGATTCCCACCAGCACGGCCGCCAGGCCCGGCAGCCCCAGCAGGAGGCTCAGGTTCTTCGACGGCTGGAAGTAACTCGCCACCAGGGCGGCAAGCCCGCAGAAAGTGTAAATCCAGGGAAGGGCTTCGTAGAAGGGGCGGGAGAGGCGGACATTCATGGGGGTGAATGCTAGCTGGGCCGGAGCCGGATTGTCGATTGTCACGGGCTGCGCCCGGGACTTACGGGGTCAGCAGACCCTGTTCGGATAGCGGCGCGAAACGCGCCGGA
>JBDTUL010000807.1:0-2870 GCA_040007735.1 Gammaproteobacteria bacterium
GAGCACGTCGAACTTGCCCAACCTCAGGTCGCGAATAATCTCGGTGCGCTCCACCGTATCGATATCTGAATGCAGGTATCGAACGCGAACGTCGTGCTCGGCAAGATACTCGGTGAGATCTTCCGACATGCGCTTCGTGAGCGTGGTGATGAGCACGCGCTCGTTCTTCTCCACACACTTGCGGATTTCAGAAAGCACGTCGTCCACCTGGCTGCGCACCGGGCGAATCTCGACTACCGGATCGATGAGCCCCGTGGGCCGCACGAGCTGCTCCACCACCTGCCCCGAGTGCCGCGACTCGTAGTCACCCGGCGTGGCGGAGACAAAAATCATCTGCGGCGCGAGCTGTTCCCACTCTTCGAATTTCAACGGGCGGTTGTCGAGCGCTGAGGGAAGCCTGAAGCCATATTCGACCAGCGTCTCCTTACGCGAGCGGTCGCCCTTGTACATGGCGCCGAGCTGCGGAATGGTCTGGTGACTTTCGTCGATGACGAGCAGCGCGTTCTTCGGCAGGTAGTCGAACAGGCACGGCGGCGGGTCACCGTCCGCGCGGCCGGAAAGATATCGCGAGTAGTTCTCGATGCCGGAGCAGTAACCCACCTCTTTCATCATTTCCATGTCGAACATGGTTCGCTGCTCGAGGCGCTGCGCTTCCAGCAGCTTGCCGTTGTCGCGCAGGTCCTTGAGGCGATTGCGCAGGTCCTCGCGAATCTGGTCCACGGCGCCGATGAGCCGGTCTTTCGGCGTGACATAGTGCGTGCCCGGATACACCGTAAAACGCGGCACTTTGCGCGCGATGGCGCCGGTGAGCGGGTCGAACAGCGCCAGCGCGTCGACCTGGTCGTCGAACAGCTCGACGCGAACCGCTTCCCGCTCGGATTCGGCCGGGAAGATATCGATGACGTCGCCACGCACGCGGTACGTGCCCTGCGTGAGGTCCATTTCGTTCCGGGTGTACTGCATGTCCGCGAGCCGGCGCAGGAGCTCGCGCTGGTCCATCTTGTCGCCCCGGACCAGGTGCAGGACCATCGACAGGTAGGTTCGCGGATCGCCCAGGCCGTAGATGGACGACACGGTCGCCACGATGATCGAATCCGGCCGCTCGAGCAGCGCCTTGGTCGCGGACAGCCGCATCTGCTCGATGTGCTCGTTGATCGACGAATCCTTTTCAATGTACGTATCCGAGGACGGCACGTACGCCTCGGGCTGGTAGTAGTCGTAGTACGAAACGAAATACTCCACCGAATTGTTCGGAAAGAACTCGCGGAACTCGCCGTAGAGCTGCGCGGCCAGCGTCTTGTTGTGTGCCAGCACCATGGTGGGGCGCTGAACGCGCTCGATGACGTTCGCGATGGTGTAGGTCTTGCCGGAGCCGGTGACCCCTAGCAGCGTCTGGTGTGCAAGCCCTGTGGCGAGCCCTTCAACCAGTTTGTGGATGGCCTGGGGCTGGTCGCCCGCGGGGGAATAGCCCGCTTCGAGCTTGAAAGGCGTCGGCGCGGTCGCCGGTTCGGTCAGGGTCTGATCCATGCCGCGGAATTCTCCGATAGGTACGTTGGTCCGACGTGGGGGCGATCCGGTAATATACCGCGCCGACCCCCCTCCCCATCTGCAGGTCTCATGTGACTTTATCTGTCTCTAGACGCGTCCAGCGCGTCAAGCCGTCGCCCACGCTCGCCGTTACCGCCCGTGCCGCCAAACTGAAGGCGGAAGGCAAAGACGTCATCGGTCTCGGTGCAGGCGAGCCGGATTTCGACACGCCCGCGCACGTGGGGCAGGCCGGCATCGATGCGATCAAGAATGGCTTCACGCGCTACACCAATGTCGATGGCGTGAACGAGCTGAAAGACGCCATCATTGCCAAATTCGAGCGCGACAACGCCATCAAGTACGAGCGCTCGCAGATCCTGGTCTCCTCTGGGGCCAAGCAGACCATTTACAACCTCTGCATGGCCGTCCTCGATCCAGGCGATGAGGCCGTGATCCCCGCGCCCTACTGGGTGTCGTATCCCGACATGGTGCTGCTGGCGGACGGGCTGCCGGTCATGCCGTTCGCGGGTGCCGCCCAAGGCTACAAGATCACGCCGCGGCAGCTTGCGGCGTCCATCACCACCAAGACCCGCCTCTTCCTGCGCATGGACCGTTTCGACCGCTTCGCTACAGCCCGAGCAACCCCACGGGCGCGGCCTACACGCGTGCAGAACTGCGCGCGCTGGGCGAGGTGCTCATGGAACACCCGCGCATCATCATCGGCACGGATGATATGTACGAGAAGATCTACTGGGGTTCGGAGCCGTTCTGCAGCTTGCTCACGGTCGTTCCGGAACTCTACAACCGCACCCTCACGATCAACGGTTGCTCGAAGGCGTATGCGATGACCGGCTGGCGTCTCGGCTACTGCGGTGGGCCGAAGGAAATCATCACGGCCATGGGCACCATCCAGGGCCAGTCCACATCAAACGCATCGAGCATTTCGCAGAAGGCGGGCATCGCTGCATTGGCGGGAGACCAGGACTGCGTGGCGAAAATGAACGAGGCCTTCAAGGCACGGCACGACTTCATCGTCGCCGGGCTCAACTCGCTACCGGGTGTGAGCTGCCTGTCGGGCGCGGGAACGTTCTACGCGTTTGCGGATGTCTCGAAGGCTATGGCCGCCCAGGGTTGCCGCGATGACAACGAGTTCGCGGAGCTGCTGCTGAGCGAAGGTGGCGTGGCGGTGGTGCCGGGGTCGGGGTTCGGTGCGCCGGGGCACATGAGATTGTCGTTTGCCTGCAGTATGCAGACGCTCGAGAAGGCGTTGGATCGCATGCGGAAGGTGTTGACCACGAGCCGCGTGGCGAAGAGCGCCTGAGAAACTGTTAGTGGCACATTGA
>JBDTUL010000808.1:0-2870 GCA_040007735.1 Gammaproteobacteria bacterium
GTTTCGGGTTCTCCGGAACGCTCAAAACTCTTCGGGCGGCGGGGATTCGTATTCTCCCGGCGAAAGCTCCTCCGCATCTTCGATGGATTCGTCGCACGACGAGCGCCCGGCACCGGGCAAGGCCGCCGAGAGGGCGTCCAGCGCCGCCGCATCCGACCGCCGCTCACGCGCGCGTCCCTGGTCGAAGCGCGACCGGTCTTCCGCGTCCACCGCCACCCCGCCTGCGGCCGCTTCGGCACGCAAGCAGGCGAGCGGATCGGACTCGGAGTGGCAGGAGTTCTGAAGCGAGCGCCTGACGCGCTCGCAGTCTGAGATTCTAAGGAGGGGATCGAGTGCCTCGAATTCTGACGGTGGATGATTCCGCAGCGATGCGGCAGATGGTTGAAGTCACGCTGACGAGCGCGGGCTACGACGTGCAGCAGGCGAAGGACGGGCGGGAAGCGCTGGCCATCGCAGGTGCCAGCGCTTTCGACCTCGTGATCACGGACGTGAACATGCCGCAAATGGACGGCCTCACGTTAGTGCGCGAGCTGCGCGGCATGGAGAGCTACCGCCACACTCCACTTCTGGTGCTCACCACCGAAGCAACAGCCGATCGCAAGAGCGAGGGCCGCGAGGCCGGTGCCACCGGCTGGCTGGTGAAGCCGTTCAATCCGGACCGACTGCTCGCAACCGTTGCGAAAGTCCTGAAGTAGCCCGGCGACGGGCAACGATCAAGCGCACACGTGGACCCGAGCAGCACCGCCCTCACGCTTAAATTGCGTGAGTTTGAATTCGGCGACGAGGATTTCCAGGCGTTGCGCAAGCTCGTGCGGGATGTCACGGGCATCAGTCTTTCCGAGCAGAAACGCGAGCTCGTGTACGGCCGGCTCGCGCGGCGGCTGCGCGCGCTCAACCTGCGCAGCTTCCGCGACTATCGGGACGTGCTCTCGAGCGATGATGGCACCGAGCTCGTGCAGTTCTGTAACGCCATCACGACGAACCTCACCGCATTCTTCCGCGAGCCGCATCACTTCGAGCATTTGAAGAACGATCTGCTCGCGCCCCTGGTGAAGAATCCGCCCGCCCGCCGCCGGCTGCGCATCTGGTCGGCCGGCTGTTCCACCGGCGAAGAGCCCTACAGCATTGCGATGAGCGTGCTCGAGGCCGTGCCGGACATCGAGCGCTGGGACATTCGCATTCTCGCCACCGACCTCGATTCCGACGTGCTCTCCAAGGCGCGCCGCGGCGTGTACACCGCGGACCGCTTGCGGCTGCTGAGCACCGAGCGCCGCCAGCGATTCTTCAGGCCCTATGCCGATGCGAAAGAGCCCTCGTACGAAGTGCGGCCCGAGCTGGCGCGCATGCTCACCGTGAAGCAGCTCAACCTGATGCACCCGTTCCCGCACAAGGGACCGCTCGATGCCATCTTCTGCCGCAACACCGTCATCTACTTCGACAAGGACACGCAGCGCGACCTGGTTGCGCGCATCTCGCGCCTGCAGAAGCCGGGCCAGCTCCTGTTTCTCGGACACTCTGAAACGCTTTTCAAGGTGTCCACCGACTACTCGTTGATCAGCCGCACGATCTACCGCCGGACCTGATGTAACCATGACGGCAGATCCCATGGCCAATCCGAAACCTGCGGAACGGGCGCTTCGCGCTTCGCGACCCGACTCGCCGCCGGTAGTCCCGGGCTTCGAGCATATCCAGCGATTCTGGGAGCCCGATACGCAACGGTGGACGGTGAAGATTCTTCCCGGCGAGTACTACGTCACCCGCAGTGACGAAGCCATCACTACCGTGCTGGGCTCATGCATCTCGGCCTGCATACGCGACCCGGTGCTGCGCATTGGCGGCATGAATCATTTCATGCTGCCGGAAGACAACTCCGTGCGCGAGCCCGGCGCGCGCACGCCTGTGGTGCTCTCCACTCGCTATGGCTCGCATGCCATGGAAAGCCTCATCAACGACCTGTTGAAACTCGGCGGAATACGCCAGCGTCTGGAGATCAAGGTGTTCGGCGGCGGACGCGTGCTGGCCGCGATGACGGACATCGGCGCGCGCAACATCGAGTTCGTGAAGGACTACCTGAGCCTCGAGCGGCTGCCGGTCAGTGCGCAGGACGTGGGCGGCGAGCAACCGCGCAAAGTGGTGTATTTCCCGAACGAAGGAAAAGTGCGCGTGCGCAAGCTCCGCCCGATCGAGATTCGGGGCATCAGCGACCGCGAAAAACTCTACATGGACAGCTTGCGCTCCACTGATGCCGGTGGCGACATCGAGCTGTTCTCATGACGGGCGCCGAACAAAAGCGCATTCGCGTGCTCGTGGTGGACGATTCGGCGCTCGTGCGCAGCATTCTCTCGGAGGTGCTGGCACGGGATCCCGCCATCGAAGTGGTCGGCACCGCCAGCGATGCGCACATTGCGCGCGAGAAGATCAAGAAGCTGAATCCGGACGTGCTGACGCTCGATGTGGAAATGCCCAAGATGGATGGGCTCACGTTCCTGCACAACCTCATGCGCCTGCGCCCGATGCCGGTGGTGATGGTGTCGTCGATGACTGAGCGCGGCGCAGAGGTCACTCTCGACGCTCTGGCGCTGGGCGCGGTGGATTTCCTGTCGAAGCCACGAATCGATGTGGCGGCGAAACTCCCTGAATACTGCGACGAGCTCATCGCCAAGATCAAAGTCGCCGCCAAGGCGAGCGTGCGTGCGCTCGATCCGCAGCGGGCAGCGGCTATCCGGCCAAAAAGCATGCTCGCGGCTATCGCTGCGACCGGCAGCCACCCTGTGGCCCGCAAGATGCGCACGACGGATCGAATCATCGCAATCGGCGCCTCGACGGGCGGAACCGAAGCGATCAAACGAGTGTTGATGGGGTTGCCGGCC
>JBDTUL010000809.1:0-2865 GCA_040007735.1 Gammaproteobacteria bacterium
ATTCGCGTCCCCCTGGTGCGCGTGCGCGCTCGAGAATTCGTGCGTCTACACCAATAGGGCACCGTTTCCGCCGAGGCCAGTCGAGGTGTCTGCAAGCCGACGACGGACAGAAGCAATACCAAGATCGCTTGCAGCGCGTAGTGATTGCGTGAAGCAGAGTTGAAGTTCGGATGTGACTGGCGACGAAACAGCGAAAAAGGCACTCGGACCCCCTAACTGATCTCGGACCACATCCCGCGATATGCCTCTGCGCGACTGGTCCATTCCCTTTGTTGAGCTCAAGACCACCATCGACAGATGGGGAATCTTCTAGTCTGTGTACCTGTGGCTGGGCGGCGAAATATCTCAGCCGTGCGCGTGGCGTTTTCTTCGCTGCGAAGCCCGGTCCTAACAGCGGCGAGCGTGCACGCCAGCAGGCTCTTCGCAGCCTCCCGACGACTCACCTCGCGCGCCGTCTCCGTGGCCTTTCGATCCTGACCGGTCGTCATGCGGTTATTCATCCTGAATGAGAGCCCGGCTGGATGGCTCTCGCCGGTCGCCCCCGGCAGAATAGCGTCTGGCCGCACCCTGCGGCCCGACTACAAGGTGAATGATGACCCAGCTCGAGGAGAAGATCCGCTCGAAGACCTTCGTCGTGACGACGGAGCTGACCCCTCCCAAAGGCATGGACCTGTCGGACCTGTGGGCGAAAGCCGAGGCACTGAAAGGCTATGTCGACGCCATCAACATCACCGAATGCCCGCGCGCCCGCATGGCCGTGGAGCCGAAGGCCGTAGGGCATCTGCTGCAGGATCGGGGGCTCGAGGCCATCGTGCAGATCACGGCGCGCGACCGGAACCGCATTGCCATCCAGGCGGATCTGCTCGGTGCCTCGCTGCTGGGCATCGGCAACTTCCTGTTCATGACGGGCGACAACCCGAAGAACGGCGATCACCCGGATGCGAAGGGCGTTTTCGATCTGACCACGCTCGAGATGCTGCAAGCCGCGCGCGGCCTGCGCGACGGGCGCGACCTTTCGGGCAATGAGTTGAAGGGGGCGCCCACGCCATTTCTGGGCGCCACCGCGAACCCGGGCATGCCGGATCTGGTGCGGGAGGTGGAAAACACCCGTCGCAAGATCGATGCGGGCGCGCAGTTCTTCCAGACCCAGGCGATCTACGACACCGATTCGCTTGCGCGCTTCCTCGACGCAGCGAAGCTCGATGAAGTGGCGCTGCTGGCCGGCGTGATCCCGTTGAAGTCCGCCAAGATGGGCGCCTGGCTCAACGGGAATGTGCCCGGCGTGACGGTGCCCCAGGCGTTACTGGACGAGATGGAAAGCGCAGGGCCTGACGGTGAAGCAGCGGCGGGCGTGGCCATCGCCGCGCGAATCATTCGCGAGGCTCGCAAGCTATGCGCCGGCGTGCACGTCATGGCCATCGGGTGGGAGAGCCGGATTCCGGAAATTCTGCGCGCGAGCGGCGTGCGCGAGTAGCGGGGCTGCGCGGGCGGGGTCCTTGGCTCTATTGCGGTGCCGGCCCGCCTGGGCAATTCTTCGGTAGCCGCGGCGGCGCTAGGTCTCGGGGTCTGGAGAGAGATCGAGCTCCGGCGCCACGCTGCCTGCCTGACCGGGCACCGTGCCGGCCGTGGTGGCCCCGCGCCACGTGTACAACACTTCCTTGCAAGCATGGCAGGCGATGTCGGGCAACTGGTCCGCATAGGGGTTGCAGCACGAACACCCCATGCCCAGGATTGCGTCGAACCGGCTGACCATCTCCTGCGTCCATGGCGCGCCGCAGGCGGGGCAGGTGGGTCGGGTTTCTGTGTCTATCATGGTAAATAATCTTTTCACGAACGCATCGTAAAGGCGAATCGAATGAGCGCAGCAGCGGACCGACCTACCGTCCTCGTCACCGACTATGCGTGGCCGGACGTCGCGATCGAGCGTTCGGTCATCGAAGGCGCGGGGTACAAGCTCGTCGCCGGTCCGGCGGCGCCAGCCTCAGCCGGCGAAATCGAAGCGCTGGTCGAGAAGCACCAGCCGGCAGGCATTCTCACCAATTGGGCGCCCGTCACCGCGAGGGCCATTGGCCTGAGTCCGGCGTTGCGCATCGTGGGCCGGCTTGGCGTCGGGCTCGACAATATCGCGGTCGATGAATGCACTCGCCGCGGCATTTGGGTTACGAACGTGCCCGACTATTGTTTCGAGGAAGTCGCGGACCATTCGGTAGGCATGCTGCTCGCCTTCACCCGCGGCCTTGTGCACTTCGACCGTGAAGTGCAGGCCGGGCGCTGGGAGCCGGCGACGGCGCGGCTGCGACGGTTGAGCACGCTCACCTGCGGCATCGTTGGGTTTGGGCGCATCGGGCGCAGCACGGCGCAGAAGCTCAATGGGTTTGGTGTGAAGGTGCTCGCTTACACGCGCAGCCCGTCTGCGTCCGATAAGGGCGTGGAGTTCCTGCCGCTCGATGAAGTGCTGAAGAGGTCGGATGCCGTCATCGTGCACATTCCGCTTACGCCGGAATCGAAGCATTTGCTCAACCGCGAGCGGCTGGCGCTGATGAAGCCGGGCGCGTTTTTGATCAACGTGAGCCGCGGAGCTGTTGTGGATACCCCCGCGCTGATCGCGGCGCTGGGGTCAGGTCATCTGGGAGGTGCGGCCCTGGATGTGCTCGAGGATGAACACAAGGTGCCCGCGGAGTTGCTGGGGAAGAGCAACGTGATCATCACGCCGCATATTGCGTTTACGTCGGATGCGTCGCTGACTGAATTGCGAACGTGGGCGAGCGAAGACGTGGTGAGGGTGTTGAAGGGGGAGTTGCCGAAGCAGGCTCGCAATAAACCCGCGAAGGTTTCCACTTAACCCCAGGGATTCTTTCCCAGCCG
>JBDTUL010000810.1:0-2849 GCA_040007735.1 Gammaproteobacteria bacterium
ATCGTCGCGAACACCCTGACGATTGCCCGCACCATCCGGCTCGCTCACAGCGACGCGCCGGACTTCGAGAACCAGGGCCGCGGCATTCCAAACTATCTGGGTGCCACGGTGATTTCGCCGGATGGCACGCAAGCCTGGGTGCCGTCGAAGCAAGACAACATCGCGCGGGGCACGCTGCGCGACGGATCGAATCTCAGCTTCCAGAACACGGTGCGCGCCATCAGCTCGCGCATCGACCTCGCCGCCGGCACGGAAGACCTCGGCGCGCGCATCGATCACGACAATTCGAGCGTCGCCAGCGCCGTCGCGTTCGACCCGCTCGGCGTCTACATGTTCGTCGCGCTGGAATCCAGCCGCGAGGTCGCGGTTGTAGATGCGCACGGGCAGTACGAGATCTTCCGCTTTGATGTAGGCCGTGCCCCGCAGGGCCTCGCGTCGTCGCCCGACGGCCGCACGCTGTACGTGAATAACTTCATGGATCGTTCGGTCGGCGTGTTCAATCTCGCCCCGCTGCTCGACAAAGGCACGGCGGACGTGCCCGCAGTAGCTACGATCAACGCCGTGACGACCGAGAAGCTCACTGCTCAGGTGCTCATCGGCAAGAAGTTGTTCTACGACGCGCGCGACACGCGGCTTGCCCGCGACCGCTACATGAGCTGCGCTTCCTGCCACAACGACGGCGGACAAGACGGCCGCGTGTGGGATCTCACCGGCCTCGGCGAAGGCCTGCGCAACACCATCAGCCTGCGAGGCCGCGCGAATGCGCAGGGCTTCCTGCACTGGAGCGCCAACTTCGATGAGGTGCAGGACTTCGAGGGCCAGATCCGCCAGCTCGCGGGCGGCACCGGCCTCATGAGCGACGCCGCATTCAACACTGACACTCGCAGTCAGCCGCTCGGCATACCGAAAGCCGGCATCAGCACGGACCTGGACGCGCTGGCCGCCTACGTGGGCTCGCTCAACGCGTTCGCGGCCAGCCCTTTGCGCGCCTCTAGCGGCGCACTCACCACGGACGCTGTTGCCGGTCGTGCTCTGTTTGAAACGTCGGGATGCGCCGCGTGCCACGGGGGAACCAAGTTCACGGTCAGTGGCTCGCCGACGCTCTTCAATGTCGGCACGATCAAACCTTCAACCGGATCGCGCCTAGGCGGGCCGCTCACGGGTCTCGACCCACCGACGCTGCGCGATGTCTGGGCTACTGCTCCCTATTTGCACGACGGCTCGGCTCCCACACTGGTGGATGCGGTGCGCGCACATACCGGTGTGAATCTCAGTGATACGTCGGTCAACCAGCTCTCCGCGTATCTCCAGCAGATTGGCTCTGAAGAACTCTCTGGATGCCCCTGCTCCATCTGGGATGCTTCGCAGGCGCCGCCGCCGCCGAACGTGCGAACGGACTCTGGCGGACAAGTTGAGCTCGGTACGCGCTTCCGCGCGAGCACCAATGGGTACATTTCCGCCATCCGGTTCTACAAGAATGCGGGGAATATCGGAAGCCACGTTGGCAGCTTGTGGACGTCAGGGGGCACACTGCTCGGGCGCGTCACGTTCAGCGGTGAATCGGCCTCGGGCTGGCAACAGGCGAAACTCCCTGCGCCAATCGCCGTGACGGCGAACACGTGGTACGTGGTTTCGTACAGCACGAAGGCTGGAAGCTATGTTGAGCAGGCCGGCGCGTTCACCAACGGCATAACGAATGGCCCGCTCTACGCCGCGCGCAATGGCGAGAGTGGCAACAACGGCCTCTATCGCTACACCACATCGAACGCGTTCCCGACCAGCAGTGGCGCCGGAAAGAGCTACTGGGTGGACGTGGGGTACGTGACCTCACCACCACCGGACAACACTGCGCCGACCATCACGGCCCGGAAACCGGCCAGCGGCGACACCAACGTCCCGGTGGCGAATTCCATCACCGTGACCTTCAGTGAAGAGCTGGACGTCAGCACGGTGAACGGGAACACGTTCCAGCTGCGCACGGCGGCCGGCGCTCTGGTGACTGCGACGATCACTTACAATTCGAGCACGGATACGGTGACGATCAATCCGTCGGCATCACTTGCAGGAACCAGCACCTACACGGTGACAGTGCGTGGCGGGACGGCCGATCCACGCGTCAAGGATGTCTCGGGCAATGCGCTGGGGGCCAACAGTGTGTGGTCGTTCAAGACGAGGAATCGATGGTTTTGATGGTGTCTGGAAGCCGACTTAGGCGGCGGCTCGCCTGCGCTCTGAGCGTTGGCTTGCTGCTGTCGCAGCTGGCCGTGGCCAAGGCGCCCGAGCGCACGATGCTGGCGGCAACGCCACGGCCCGTGAGCGACTTTGCGCTGACCAATCAGGAGGGGAAGCCGTTTCGACTGTCGCAGCTCAGTGGAGCACCGGTGTTGGTGTTCTTTGGGTTCTCACACTGCCCGAGTGTGTGCCCGGCGGCGCTGACTCAACTGCGCTTGCTGGAAACCGATCACGCGCGTGAGCTCGGTGCCACCCGCATTGTGATCGTGAGCGTGGATGGCGAACGCGACACGCCAGCGCGCATGGCGGAGTGGCTGGCACCGATTTCCCCGAAGTTCATCGGCGTGACCGGGCCAACCGCCCAGGTGCACGACATCGCCGCTCAGTTTTCGGCAGCGTTCTTCAAAGGGTCGGCTCAACCTTCAGGGGACTATCAGGTTGAGCACAATGCGCAGGTGTTTTTGCTCGACGGGCAGGGGCGACTGCGGGCTACGTTTTTTGATGCGCCGGTGGAGACGATGGCTGAGGTGACGCAGACTATTGCTCTGGCGTCGGGTCAATAAATAATTCGCTCTCAGCCGCCCGGCGTTTGAGGGCCTCTAGAGGCAGCTTCAAAA
>JBDTUL010000811.1:0-2845 GCA_040007735.1 Gammaproteobacteria bacterium
GCGAGAACCTGAGACTCGGTGTGAGGCGCGAAAGATCGTCGATGGAACGAATGCCCTGTTCTTCGAGCTGCTCCGGCGAGTAGCTCGCGACCGACAGCGGCACGTCCATGATGTTCTGGGTGCGGCGCTGAGCAGTGACCAGTACCTCCTCCACCGGTGCGTCTTGCGCCCAGACGTGCAGAGGCACCGCGAAACCCAAGGCCATCAGGACGGGCGTGACTGTTTTCATTTTCTGAGCAGCTCCGATCGAGAGCGCACGATGCGTGGCGGTGATATTCGATCCGTCTCCGGCCACGCGTCAACAAAATTTTTCTTAGTCGAAAAAACCGCCTCTGAAAGTCGCGAAACTGCCCGCTTTGAGAGCAGCGAGGGTCCTGGCCGCACTCATTTGGGAAGAAACAGCCATTTTAGGGGGGTATTCCGCAACGCTAAGGGAGCGCCTTCTGCTGCAGCGAAGCACCGAGTGCGGCCCACCAGACACCGTTCATCGCCGCATCCCCCACCGCTCCCGAGCTTATTTGAGTATAAGAAAATTGTTTTCACGGCCGTCCGGACATGCGACTCTCGGGACACTCGAGCCGTCTTCAACCCGAAACAGGATTACCGCGGAGCCCGCACCCAGGTGGCCCAGGACACAGAGAAGCCGCATACCCGAAGCGCCCTGGCACTCACCGCACTGGCCTATCTGCCCGATGTTCTCGCGATGATGACGGTCGGCGTGATAGTGCCGTTCATCGCCGTGCTCTGCCGTGAGTTCGGTGCAACGGCCGCCGAACTCGGGCTCGCCATCGCCTTCTTTTCGATGCCGACCGCCGTGCTGGCCACGCTCGGCGGCGGCCTCATCGACCGCTACGGCGTGCGCCGCTCGATGCTGGTCGCCGGCTGCATCTCGGCGCTCGCCAGTTTTCTCGCAAGCCAGGCGCACTCGCTCATCGCATTCGACTGCGCCATGTTGCTCGCGGGCGTGGGTTTCGGCGGCATCTGTGTATCGGCGCCGAGCCTGGTCATCCGCTCGCTCGAGGGCGGCGCGCGTATCCGCGCGATGTCTTTCCTGTCGACCTTTGCGCCCACCGGCTATGCCGCGGGCCTGCTGCTCGCCGTGCCGCTCGTTGACGAAGGCGACTGGCGGCTCGCCTTACGCATTCACGCCGCAATAATGGCGCTGATGTTCGTAGTGATGTTGCGCTATCTGCCGCGTATCGACGCGGGGCCAGGCACGCAGCGAGAGCCTGCCCGCCGCACCCTTGCGCAAATGCTCAGCGTTCTGCGTGAGCCGCGCGCGCTCCGGCTGGGCATCGCGGTCGCCCTGCCCAACGCTTTGTCTTACGGTACGAGCCTGGCCGCCCCCGCCTATCTGGCCCGTGTGCACGACCTGAGCATTGCCACCTCTTCCGCCACCGTCGCGTTCGCGAAAATCGCGGCGATGGTCATCGGCGGACTCAGCATGGGCTACCTTCTCAGCCGTTCCGTGGGTACCACGATGCTGTTCGCCATCATGGCGACTCTCGGTGCGGTAGCGCAGGTGGTTCTCTTCCTGCCTGCCAGCGGCATGTTGCTGGCCACGTCCGCACTCATCCTGTGGCTGTTCGCTTTTGGCGGCATGGCGGGCGGCGCCATGACCCTGCTGCCGACGGTAGTGCGCGAACCCGAGCGCAGCGGCGCGGCGTCCGGCCTGATCAACCAGTTCATCTCGGCGGCCTCGTTCGCCACCCCCTCCACCTGGCTGGCGCTTCATGACGGCGTGCAGTTCATGGTGCTCGCCTTCGCCTGCCTCCTGCTCAGCGTGATCGCGTTGCCGAGCGCGGCCTCGCAGGCACGCTGAGCGCGTGATGTCCCGAGAAAATCGATCTTTCAGGATCGACCCCTTCATCGTCGCCCTGCTGCTGGCGGCCGTAGTCGGCTCTCTCATGCCCGCGCGGGGCGTGGGCATCACGGTTGTGTCGATATTGACCCAGGTTGCCGTCTCACTGCTCTTCTTCCTGCAAGGTGTGCGACTCCAGCGCGCGGCAGTCATTGCAGGCGCAACTCACTGGCGCCTGCAGTTGCTCACGCTGTTCTCAACCTTTGCGGTATTTCCAATTCTCGGCGTCGCGCTCTACGCTTGCATACCGGGCGTCATTGGCGATTCGCTCTGGACCGGCGTGCTGTACCTGTGCGTCTTGCCGTCCACCGTTCAGTCTTCGATCGCATTCACGTCAATTGCCCGTGGCAACGTGCCTGCCGCCATCTGCGCAGCCACAGCATCAAACCTTCTGGGCATTGCGCTCACGCCGCTGCTGGTCTCGGTAGTGCTCGGCTTACACGGCAGCCCGACGTCCTTTGCTCAGATCGAGAGCATCGTCCTGCAATTGCTCGCTCCCTTTTTCGCCGGCCAGGTGCTCAGCAGGTGGCTGCGCCCATGGGCCACTCGGCACGCCGTTCTGCTCTCCATCACTGATCGCGGGTCTATCGTGCTCGTCGTATACGCATCATTCGGCGCCGCAGTGCTCGCGAATGCCTGGGTGCCGCTGGCCTGGACTCAGGTAGCAGTGCTCCTGCTACTGTGCGCGCTGTTGCTGGCGGCGGTGCTCTGCTTCACTCGCTTCGCGAGCCGCGCGTTCGGGTTTTCGCGCGAGGACGAGAGCACGGTCGTGTTCTGCGGGTCGAAAAAGTCGCTGGTCACTGGCGTGCCGATGGCGAACATCCTGTTCCCCGCGGCAACCGCCGGCCTCGTGATTCTACCGCTGATGATCTTCCATCAGATGCAACTCGTCGTATGTTCCGTCATCGCACGCCGCTATGCGCGGCAAGTGGCAGCTGTTTGCGACGTGTAGAGGTCGATCATGGCAGGCGCATCTCACGCGTG
>JBDTUL010000812.1:0-2845 GCA_040007735.1 Gammaproteobacteria bacterium
ACACCAGGCCAAACTGCGGATTGAACGTGCCGCCGATGTCGTTGTAATCGTCATAACGGGCCGAAGTGGTAAACGTCAGCTCCTTGGCCCACGGCTTCGTGTAGTCGCCGCCCAGCAGCGGCACGCGAAACTCGACGAACCCGGACGTCACATCGCGATCGACAGCAAGCGGATACGCGAGATAGATGCTGTTGAAGGCGAGCTTCTCGCGGCGCTCTTCCGCACCCAGCACGGCTTTGAGCTCGCCCGCCGGCATGGACAGCAGCGAGCGGCGCACGAACTGGCTCAGCTGCAACATCTGGGACTTGAACGTGTCGAGCTGGCCGGGAGCCTTGATCGAGTCGAGCAATGCCGCGCTTCCGGCCGGCCCGTCGCTGAACAGGTTGAGCGCGAGCGCCGGATCGGTCTGAGCCAGCGACGCGAGCGCCTTGCCGGTATCCAGTGCGTTGTGCGTGGTGTTGTCCGCGCTCTCGTTGGCATAGAGCGCGGAAACTTCCCAGCTCCACTTCTCATAGGTGCCGGTCACGCCCGTCACCGCACGCCATGCCTCGGTGTTCGAAGGCTCGTCGCGATTGCCATATGCGTCCGCGTCCATGCGGTAGTTCACGCTCACGGGTATGCCGAACGGGTTGTAGGGATTCGAGGCGGGAACCGTCGCGGCGTAAAGCGAAGGAATGGTGTCCATGCGCGTGTCGACGCGATCCATGTACATGAGCTCGCCGAATCCGGTCACCTCATTGGTGAACGCGAATTCGCCCGACGCATAGCCCGATGCACGACGGCCGGACGGGACGAGCGACCAGTAGTCATAAGGCGAGCCGAGGTTGAGCACGCCCGCGGTGGCGAGAAAATCGGCGGGCGTCAGCCCGACGCCTGTGCTTCCGACCGGCACACCCGCGCAGGAAGTTGGCAGCCCCGGAAGGTTCGTACCGTCTATCGAGCAGACGTTGCCGGGATTGCGACGCGGGCTGCGCATATCGAGGCCGCCGAAACGCCGGTAGTCCATATTTGAAGTGAAGTCGCGCTGGTAGCCGTAGAGCGCATCGCGTTTCAGGAAGTCCAGCACGAGCATCGATTTGAAGCGCTCGCCCGAGGCACCGACGGTGAAACTCGCCTGGCGTTCGCCGCCGCCGTCCTGAATGTTGCTCACCTGCAGGTCGAGCGTTGGATGATCGACGTGATCCTTGAGCACCACGTTCAGCACGCCACCGATCGCGTCGGCGCCATAGATGGCGGACGCCGAATCCGCGAGCACTTCAATCCGCTCCACTGCGGCGAGCGGCAGCATGCTCAGATCAAAGAACGCGCGCGCGCCCTGCAACGCCGCGGTGACGGTGCGGCGGCCATTCACCAGAACCAGAGTCGTGCCCAGGCCCAGACCGCGCAATTGCACAGGGCGCGCGCCCGCAAAGGTATCCCCTTCCAGCACCTGGAAGGATTGCTGCGGGAGATAGTTGAGCACGTCAGCGATCTGCGTTACGCCCAGTTCATCGAGCTTCTCGCGCGTGAAGGTGACTACCGGAGCGGCGCTCACACCCTTCGCGCCGATTCGCGATCCGGTGACCACGATCTGCTCGACCGCACTTGCGGCGCTCGTCGCCGCACCGACGCGTCCTTCGTCTCCGGCGCCGGACGCGGCGTGGACGTCATTCGACTGCGCGAGCCGGATGGGGCCGCGGTTGATGCCACTCCACGTCACAGGCCGGGGCGCGATGGGCGCGATAGGCGCGGCCTCGTTTGGCGTCGTCGCCGATTGAGCGGGGCCGGACGAAGGCAGGAGCGTCACGGTCTGCGCATCCAGGAATTCGAATCGCAGTCGACTTTGTTCGAGCAACACGCGCAGCGCATCCTCGGGCGTCATCGAGCCGCTCAGAGATCGCGCTTGCTGCCCTACAACCAGCTCCGTGGGATACAACAATTGTATGCGTGCCTGCTGAGCTAGCGCGGCGAGAGCCGAGCTGAGCTGCTGCGCAGGGATGTCGATCTGGTGCTTGATTGCGGCTTGTGCGAGTGAAGGCGTGACTGCGGAGAACGCGAGCAGCGTGCTCGCGCACAGAATTCTTAGTGTCATCAGTACTACTCTCCCGACGTAGTGATTCGGCGTGCCTCGTGGACACGCCGTGTTTTTTTCGATCGTCGGGAGGTAAGAGAGGTCTGCTGACAAAAGTGGGTACCGGGGAAAACTTCTCCGTCAGTTCAATACCGGCGCGGCGGAACCCTGTGCCGCGGATGGATCACGTGTGATGCGGATCTGCGAACGCGCTCTGTCGATTCGCACACCTTTGAAACGACCGACGAAACTCAATAGAGGTTCGGCGTCCGTCGCATGAAAGACGCCATTCACGCGAACCTGGGCAAGCCCCGGATCATCGAGCACGATCGGGATGCGCGTGTATCGATTGAACTCTTCGACGACAGCGCTCAAGGCCTGGCCATCGAAGACCAGTTCCTGTTGCAACCAGCTCGTCGCCGCGGCGATATTCGGTTTCTTACGGCGCTCGACAGCGCCCGAACTCCGCACGGTTACCTGCTCGCCTGCGACAACCATCGTGTCATTCGCACCAGGTTGATGCATCACTGCAGCTTCGGAAGGTGGCGTTGCACCGGAGCCGAGCAGAGCCACGCGACCCTCGACCACCGTGACAATGGTGCCCTCATTCTTTCGATACACATCGAACTGCGTCCCGACCGCTCGTACCACAACGCCTTCACTGTAGACCACGAATGGTCGCGATGGGTCTTTGGCTACTTCAAAGAGTGCCTGTCCATGCAGCAGGTCGATGCGCCGCAGCCGTGGCGTGAGATGCACTTTCAGTTCGGAACGTGAGTTCAAGCGAACGATGGA
>JBDTUL010000813.1:0-2845 GCA_040007735.1 Gammaproteobacteria bacterium
CGCCATGGAGTCCATGTATGAGTACGGATCGCGCGTGGGTATCTGGCGCGTGCTCGAAATCCTCGACTCGGCGAAGATCAAGTCGACGTTCTATGCGTGCGCGGTCGCGTTCGAGCAGAACCCGGCGGTGGCGGTGGCCGCCGTCGCCGGAGGGCACGAAATCTGCAGCCACGGCTACCGTTGGGAAGAAGTCTTCCGCCTCACCGAGCAAGAAGAGCGAGCGCATATTAAGCTCGCCATCGACTCCTTCACGACAACGTGCGGAAAGCGGCCGCTCGGTTGGTATTGCAGGTATGGCCCGAGCGCCCGGACGCGACGCCTCGTGGTCGAGGAAGGCGGCTTCCTGTACGACTCGGATGCGTACAACGACGATTCCCCATATTTTGTGAACGTGGACGGCAAGCGTCATCTGGTCGTTCCGTACACGCCTGACATCAACGATTTCTGCTTCTGGAACAGCCCCGGGTTCATCCAGGCGGACGACTTTTCGAAGTACCTAAAGGAATCGTTCGACGTCCTCTATGCAGAGGCTGCCAACCATCCCCGGATGATGTCCATCGGCCTGCATCCGCGGATCATCGGCCGGCCGGGCCGCATCCGGGGCTTGCGTTCGTTCATCGACTACGCCAGGCAATTTGGCGACGTGTGGTTCGCAACGCGCGAAGAGATCGCGAGGGGATGGATGCAGCTCGATAGCTCGCATGGCGTACGAGGACCCCAATGACAAGGCTCGTTCCTTCCCGGCCGATTACCGAAAGCGCCTTCCGTCCGTTCGGGTTTCTGCTCGAAAGCCCCAGGACCGGAGTACGGGAGAACTTCGTCGCCACCATTTTCAATGGCCGTGCTTCGGCGAAGACGAACCTCGCATTGGTTCAAGAGCAGCCAGCGGTGGAGCACTTTTCGGCGACAACGCTCGAGCGCCACCCCCTGTCGACGCAGAGCTTTTTCCCGCTAAGCGTCAAACGCTATCTGGTCGTGGTATGCGGGTCCCGCGACAACGGCGACCCCGACCTGGACAGTCTGAGCGCCTTCGAATGCCGTGGCGACCAGGCCGTGAGCTACGCTGCAGGTACCTGGCACATGGGCATCAAGACGCTGGACGCGCCCGGCGTATTCGCCATGCTCATCCACGAAGACAACAGCGCCGTGGACTGCGAGTTCCGGGAGGTGGAGCCGTTCGACGTGCGGGTAAGCGCCGGATGAGCACCCAACGCGCTTCGGCGGGTTGATGACCGAACTGGGTTGAACAGAAGAACGGATCGGTGGTGTGCTCCGTCTTGTGGGCTGCGGACGATCACGAGCAACGGCGCGACTACGCACATTGCAGCGAGTCAAAGCGCGACGCAGCGAGCGAGGTCGGGAATCAATTTTGGGTGTCGGGCCGAACAGAAACAGCGATGCGTCACGAATCGAGTCGCGGCGAAATCATTCCCGGCGCCACCGGCAGAGCGAGGCAGCGCTCGTAAATGCGGTGCATGTATGGCCGCAACCGGTCGGCCGAGAGTTCGGCATCGTCGATCAGCGGTTTCAGTCGCGCATGTTCATCCGCTATTTCAGCCATGATTGCCGGGAGGTCGATTCGCGTCAGCATGCCGTCGCGCATCACGACCTCGCCATCCACCATCACCAAGGCAATACTGGCGCCGCGCTCGGCGTTGACCAGTTGTCTCAACGCGTTGTTCAGTGGGGTGAACGGAATCCGATCGAGGCGATAGAGGACCAAATCGGCGGTACGGCCCTCCTCGATGGCGCCCAGGTTGCTTCCCCGCCCTATTGCGATAGCGCCACCCAGTGTGCCGGCACGCCATGCGTCCTCGGCCCCCGGCCAGCGCGTGTAGTCGTCACCGCGCAGGGTATGCAGCACCGACGCTGATCCGACGACGTTGAGCATATTGCAAGTGTCGGTGGAACCGCAGCCGTCGCTTCCCAGGCTGACATTGACCCCTGCGTCCAGCAACGCGCGTAGCGGCGCCACACCCGAACCGAGCCGGAGGTTGCTCCAAGGATTGTGCTGGACCGTGGTTTGCGTCGCGGCGATCAACTCGATCTCTCGTGGCGTGAGCCAGACCCCATGAATCAACGTTGTTTTCGGCCCAAGGAAGCCGATACGGTGAAGGTATTCCACCATGGTCGAGCCGTAAAACCGTTGCGCGGTGACTGCCTGCAGCCGCGTCTCCTGTACATGGATCATCAGCGGCAGGTCGTATGCGTCGGCAATAGCGCGGGAAGCCTTCAAAAAGTCTTCCGAGCAGCGCTGCGGTGCCGACGGGGCGACGATGAAACCGACCCGGTTACGGCTCGGGTGGCGGCGCTGCGCGAGGTCACGGCACAGATCCAGGAACACCTCACCATTAGGCCTGGGGAGACTGTGCAGTTCGGCCAAAAGCCTCTTATCGAATTCCTCTTCGATGAAGGGCACGCTCCGGAAGAATGGCTTGTCCATCATGCTGATGCCTACCAGTGCGCGTATGCCGATGTCTTCGTAAGCTCGGTGGGCCGCCGCCAAGTGTGCGGGATCCGGAACTACTCCGATGTTCAGATCGTCGATCACGGTCGTGGCGCCTGAGTACAACGCTTCGATCGCTCCCACCAATGTGCGTAGATAAACTTGCCGCTCACTCAGCGGCACCGGCTTGGGTGGACGAACGTAATTCATCCACATCTCCAGCGGCAGGTTGGCGAACCGCCCCTTCTGGAAATGCTCGTGGGAGTGCTGGTGGCCATTGATCAATCCCGCGGTGGCAAGCATGCCGCTCGCGTCGATCATTTCCGCCTGATGTGTCACCGCGCCGGCTTCGGTGATGCCCACGATTAGCGTCCGTTCAACAACTATATCCACCGCCGT
>JBDTUL010000814.1:0-2845 GCA_040007735.1 Gammaproteobacteria bacterium
CGGCGCAAAGGTGTCGAATGTTTTGCCACGGCACCACTGGCCACCTCCCCGGGCAAGCTGCCAGTCCCGGGCGCTAACATCGTTTGCACACGTATATCCCAGCACGAAATCGAGAGCGCGCTCCTTCGGCACGTTCTTGCAGGGGCGGCCGATGATGACGGCCAACTCGGCTTCGAAATCCACCATATCGCTTCGCAGGTGGCGGGGAAGCTCGATTGGGTCGCCTGGGTTTTGCAGGGCACTCGGCGACTTCATGAACACGACAGGCAGCTCGGGCAGGGGTGCGCCGCTTTCAGCGGCGTGATGGCGGTAGTTGAGCCCTATGCAGAAGATCGCCGCCGGGTCGACCGGCGCGAGCGTCTTGGCGATGTCTGCTTTCTGATCCGTAGGCTCGAACCTGCCATAGATACTTCCGCGCAGCGCACGGGCGGTTCCGTCTGCCGATAACGCTCCGTACTCAATTGCACCACCTGAATTCTGATAGCGAATGATGCGCATGAGCTGGTAAGCACCTTCTTGGGGTTGTCGCAACCGTGACTGTAGTGTAACGTTACACGAGAAGTCGCACAAGCACGAGTTCAACGCGGCACAACAAACGATATCCCCCCGGGGCCATTGATGTGTCGTGCCGCGGTAGAAGGAAAGGTTCGCGGGGGAAGTGACAGGAGATCCGAAAAACAATGCAATCAGGACACTCGGCGACGCTCGCCGCCTTGCTCGAGCGAAATGTCAGATACATTCCGGCGGGCATCAGCTCCGCCAACCGCATCATCGATCCTGCGATCGCTTTCAGTAAGGGTGATGGCGCATACCTTTGGGATTCGGACGGCAGGCGCTACATCGACTACCACGCGGGATTTGGTCCGCATCTGCTGGGGCACAATTTTCGCCCGGTCAACCAGGCGGCAATCGAAATCCTGAATTCGGGCGACAGCCTCTTCGGGGCGGGGCCCTCAGAGCTCGAAGGGCGTCTGGCGGAGCTCGTCTGCAAGACGATTCCCTTCCTCGACAAAGTCGTGCTGATGAATACCGGAAGCGAGGCGACGTCGCTCGCCATCAAGCTCAGCCGCGCGATCACCAACCGGAACCACTTCATCGTGATGCAGGGTGGCTACAACGGGTTCCACGACGAACTCGCCTGCAACGTTTTCAATTCACTGGCCGAGATCGGGCCGCGAGTCAGTCCGGGGGAGTACCCGCTCTTGCCGCTCGGTGCCGGAACGACACTCGAGCGGACGCGGTTTGTCCACGCCGTCAACTTCAACGATATCGAGTCGATTCGATACGTGTGCCGCCGCTATCCCGTGGCCGCCGTGATCACGGAGCCCGTACTCCAGAACATCGGAGTGGTGCGCCCGAAGCCGGGGTACCTTCAGGAGCTGCGCAAACTGGCCGACGAACTCGGGTTCATGCTGATCTTCGATGAGGTGAAGACAGGATTTCGCCACGCACTCGGCGGGTACAGCTCCATTTGCGGGGTCGTGCCGGATCTTGCAGTGTATGGAAAGGCGATCGCGAACGGCTTTCCATTGGCCGCGATGGGCGGAAAACGCGAATACATGGACTATCTGATGCACGCGGACCCCGCTCGCCGCCCTTTTTTGGCGGGCACGTACAACGGACATCCCGTCTCGGTCGCGGCGGCGATTCGTACGATCGCGTATCTGGTCACTGAGGAGAAGAGCCTATACTCACGACTGGAGAGCCTGGGTGCGCGGCTCCAGTCGGGGATGCAGGAGCTCTTCGCCAGGCACGGGTCGGCTGCGACGGTCACTCGTGAGGGTTCGGCATTATCGTTCTACTTCACTCCCGAGGCGCCTGCCGATCTTCACGATATCATCGAGGGGCACGATTTCGAGAGGGACCTGAGCGTGCGCCGCGGTCTCATCGATCAGGGTGTATTCATGATGCCCATTGCAACCAAACAGTGCTCCATCTCGGCCGCCCACACTACCGCCGACATCGACCAGACGCTGGAGAAGCTGGAGCATGTCCTGATGAGACTTCCACGCCGGTGATCGGTCGAGCGCCATGAAAATCGTCGACATTCAGACTGTGTGTTGTCACGCACGCATGCGCAACTGGATTTTCGTCAAAGTAGTCACCGACCAGCCGGGGCTGCACGGCTGGGGCGAAGCGACGCTGGAATGGCACACCCGCGCCGTGTGTGCCGCGATCGAGGACCTGAAGCCGCTGCTGCTGGGCGAGGATCCGACGCGAATCGAGCACCTTTGGCAGAGGATGTACCGCCAGCAGTTCTGGCACTCCAACGGGATTGTCAGGGCCACTGCGCTGTCCGGCATCGACATCGCGCTCTGGGATATTCTGGGCAAGGTCGCGGGAATGCCTTGCTACAAGCTCTGGGGTGGGCCGGTTCGCGATTACATCCGCCTCTACTGCCACCTGGGTGGTGGGCGGATGGAGAGTTTCTACGAGACTCCGGTCGATGAGGCGAGCCGCTTCGCAGACCTCGCGGAGGAGGCCGTCGCTTCCGGGTTCACCGCGTTCAAATGCATGGCCGTACCGCCGACTGCTCCGCTCGAAGGATTACTGCCGGTGCGAGCCGCTGAGCTCTGTGTAAAGGCGATGCGCGAACGGGTTGGCGACTCGATTGACATCATGGTCGACTGCCACGCCCGACCTTCACCGGCGATGGGACTGAAATTCGCGCGCGCGCTCGAACCTTACGGACTGTATTTTCTCGAAGAACCCTGCTGGCCGGAACACCCCGAGGCGCTGGCACACATTGCGGCGTCCGTCGCGACTCCGATCGCCACCGGCGAGCGCCTCACGCGCCTCGAGCAGTTCCACAAATTGCTATCCGTTCGTGCCTGCAGCGTCGTAC
>JBDTUL010000815.1:0-2835 GCA_040007735.1 Gammaproteobacteria bacterium
CGGGTCGTTCACTTGGAGTCCGCAGTTCTCACGTAGCGATGAGAGCACGAGAGTTGTCCACGGCCGTGGACACCGTGGACAACTCATGGACAAGGCCCATCTCAACGGCTTCGGCGCGGAGCGAATAGAACGCGGAACGTCTCACGCCCAGCGTGCGGCAAATGGTTCGCATCCGTTCGCCCGGTGTAAGGCTTGCGTGCATACGCTCAAGCACTGCCAGCCGGCGAATGCGCGTCGTTCGCGACTCGTCGTGATAGAGCGTATCGGGCGCGCCTCGGGTTTCCGCCAGGGACTCGGCCAGCAGCAGGAGTGCCGGCGCCAAGTCAGCCGCCATCGACGGCTCAGCGCGCATCACGCGCGCTATGCCCGCGATCGACTCGGCAAGGTCAACGGCCGGCTCAGTCATTCGCGCCTCTGCAACCGTTCGATGAGAGGTTCGACGTGCTGGCGAGCGGCGAGCGCGACCTGCTCACCGTAGCGACATTTGATTCTGTATGTGAGACGACCCAGGGCGGCAGTGGTTGCAAGACTGCGTCGCTCCGTCTCGGCGACTGCGAATGCCGCGCCGACAAAGCCGGCCGGCGCATCCAGATCAACCACGGGTGCGCGCAGGATCGCGTGTATCTCCGCTATTGACTCGTCGCACAGAACCCTGACCTCTTTCCGCGTCGGCTTTTTCATCGTTGTTGCCTCATTGTTCACTCACCAGCGGCGGACCCAGGCAGGGCGGCGCGTTCCACTGAACGGACCCGTGGCCCTTGTTCGCGGTGGCGTGATCGGCGCCGACGTTACCTCGGCTTCGTCTGTCGCCTTCTGCTGTCGGACAGCGCGGCGCTTCAGAACGTGGACGTTCAGCAGATGCGCGGCGGCACAGTTGAGCCCTTCGCAATCGAGGTAGTGATTCGCCTTCTTGGATCGCACCCAGATGATGGTGCCGTTCGCCTTGGCGACTCGTGACTCGCTGACGATCTGCTCGCAATAGTCGTCGGTGGTATCCGCGGCCAGATGCCATGCGCCCGGCTGATCGAGCGGCCACACGATGCGCCCGTGAACGAACGACTTCATGTAGCCCGCATCGACGTGCGCAAGCGACACGCCGCGCCGTGAAGTCTTGCCGGTGACACTGACCTGTAGCTTCGAGACGAAGACGGGTCGCGCCTGCTGGTCGTGGCCCTTCGCCGGCAATACACGCCCAGGAAAGCGACGGGCAAATTCATACGCGGCATCCGGCCGGTAACCTGAGTCGACCAGCATCAGGCGGATGCGCCGGCCGCCCCATTCCTCCGACAGAAGCGCGGCAAGATCCGACCAGACGCCCTGTTGATCGGTCTCGCCCCAGAGTTCGCCGTGACGTAGCAGCCAGGACGTTGCGGCCGCGCCCCACGCCCGAATCGCGTAGAACAAGCGATCCTTCTGAACGTCGACTCCGCAGGTTAGTAGTTGTGCCTCATCAGGCACTTCATCGAACTTGTACGCGCCGCGCAGGGCGCCCACCTTGGAGACCTCGGGCGCTTCACCCTGCAGGCGGAACAGCTCGCCGAAAGTGGTGTTCATGACCGCTTGCACGCGTCCCGGCTCTTTCGACTTCGCCGCCTCCACGAATCCGCGTGCAGCGTCGCCCCATGATCGCCACGGCGAGCAGAGCCCGGAGACCCAGAACGATGCGCAGTCGGAGTCGAGGTCGCCGCTGAACTCATAGCGACCCGTTGCGTTCATTGCGCCCCGGTGCCGGTCCGCTATCAGCGAGCCGCACGACGGACATGCAAGGCGGGCTTCGCGCTTGGCGACGCTCGGGCTCGCCTTGTCCGGCCATTTCAGGAGCGCGAAGGACGGCACGAAGTACCCTTGGCAGTCTGGACACGCCCACGCCCAACGGGCCTGCGTTCCGCCTTCAAACAGCGACCAGATTGGCGAGGCACCTTCGAGTGTCGGGGTACTGGTCGCAACCACCTTGCCGTCGGGATACGTCGCCGTGCGCGCCTCGGCGAGCGCGAGCGCATCGCCTTCGCCGGCCACGTCTTCCATGCGGTCGCGTTCGTCGAGCAGAACCAGCGCGGCGGGCGTCGAGCTCAACTCGATGGCCGAGCCGGCCCACGCGAAGCGCAAGGGCTGACCGGCGATGCTTTTCTCAGTGACTTTGTTGACGTTGCGGCGCTTGTCGAGCTTCGCATCGAGACTCGGCGTGGAACGGATCAGGCGCGAGACGCGCGTGGTCGATATCTGTTCGACCTGTCGCTGGCTTGCGCCGATGAACAGGACCGGCGCGGGGTCGACGTCCAGGCGATGGCCGATCAGATTGAGCAACAATTCGGTCTTGCCCATCTGCGAGCCCATGACCGCGACGACCCGTCGGTAACGGGGATCGACAGCCGCCCGCATGATGTCGATGAGGTATGGCGTACGCGATGAGCGCCAGCGTCCAGGCTCGGCCGAGCCGGGTGGGAGAATACGGTTCAAGTCAGCCCACTCATTCGGCGGCGCCGGGTTCGGTGCTCGGAGTGCCTGTGCTCCCCGTTTCAGCAAACGCCTCAATGGCATCGGCAGCGTGATTGCGGATTCGTCGACACTCATCGAAAAGCCTTGCGCGCACAGCGGCGGGTTCGTTCAGGGATGCCAGTTCGGAACACATGCGACCCGCGAGCCCATCCAGCTCCGCGCCGAGCACCACCATTACGCCGTCGAATGCGCTCGCGACCGCATCCCGCTCGAGCACCAGCCCTTCGCGCTGGCGGGTGCGCAACTCGATGTCGCGGCGCTGGGCCTCAGTGAGTCGAAGCCGCGCTTCCGTGAGGTCGGCGGACGTCTCGCCTTGCTGGCGGAGGTGCGCGATGAACA